>JAAHGE010000003.1 GCA_010672635.1 Desertifilum sp. SIO1I2
GCTTCTTTCGTCTTTATCGCGGCGATGGCAACAGCGACAATGCCCAATTTGGCGGTAAAGGCGCTCGACTGCGAACCAATTTATCGATGAATTTGGCAAACACGATTTCTCCCCCAACAGGTACGATCCAATCTGCTAACCTCAGCGGTGGCACTTTAGCCAATCCTTCTGCACGTTCGGATCGTCGCATGTTTAAAGTTGAGGTGGTGCAAGGGCCAGTTGGCAAAACGGCTCCCATTCGTTTCAGCAAACAGGTTTATACGGTTGCTTATGACCAACTCTCTACAAAATATCAAGAAATTCATAAGCGCGGCGGTCGAATTGTCAAAATTACGGCAGTGTAGCTTTCCCGAATAGGTGACTGGTTAAAGTCGATCCTTGTCCTTTGTTGGTGAAACCAGAAGCGACGCAGATAGGTTTCGACTTATCTGCGCGTTTTTTCTATTTCTATTGTTTGGGAGAAATCTAACCTTGAGCGAACCTATTGTGTCGGCGAGTAGCGCGATCGCCGCCTTGGCAAGCGACGATAATCAAGTTCGCTATTATGCAGCTTGGTGGTTAGGGAAGCATCAAGCTCAAGAGGGTGTGGCGGCGCTGTGCGAAGCACTCCAAGATGAAGCCTATCGCACGGAACAGGGGGGATATCCCCTGCGACGTCAAGCGGCTAGAGCGCTGGGGATGCTGAAATCTCCTCAAGCGGTTCCGGCTTTGTTAGCGGCTTTAGCCTGTGAGGATCTGCGTTTGCGAGAAGCGGTTATCCAAGCTTTGGCGGAAATTGGCGATCGCCGTGCAGTTGAGCCGTTATTAGCATTGCTCGACTCTCCGCAGGCGCAACCTTGGGAAGCGTTAATTGAAGCGCTAGGCACGTTACGCGTAGATCGGGCAAAACCGCAAGTGGAGGTGCTGTTGCAGCATGAGTCCGAACGGGTGCAATGTGCGGCGGCGCGGTATTTGTATCTGCTGACGCAGGAAATGCCCTATCTGGAACGGATTGTTCGCTTTTTAGAGCATGAGAATATGTATCTGCGTTGGGCAGCGGCGTTCGATCTAGGGGCAATTGGTCACGAGCGGGCAGCTCGCGCGATCGCCAACGCTCGGATTGGCAATAGTATCAAGTTGTTGAATCTGAAGCGCATTTTGGAGGCACTGCTGGAAAGTTCTTACCCACCGGAGAGCGCCGAGATCCTCATGCAGACGATTGATGGCTTGTTAATTGAGCTTTAAGGTTATGCAAAATCTTCAAATGTTGGAGGCGCAAGTCTCTACGCATCCGCGTATTTTAGATTTAATCGCGCAATTGAGCGATCGCCATCCCGCTAGGGCAGCAGCGGCCGCCCAGGAGCTAGTACCGTTAGGGCAAGATTGCACGCTGGCTCTACTGGCGGCTTATCCCCAGGTGGATCGAGGGGTTCAAGCTGCTATTATCCAAGTTTTGGCCAGGATTGCCGATCCTTTGGCGTTCGATCTGTTGCTGGAGGTGGTGGGGGTGGCGGTGGCAAACCACTGTCAGGGGAATGTCCGGCGGGTGGCGGCTCGCGGGTTGGGGCAAATGGCACTGAATTCAGGCGATTTGGGGTTGGTGCGTCGGGCGGTTGATCGGTTGGCATGGGCGATCGCCCATGCAGAAGATTGGGCGTTGCGGTATGCGGCGGTGGTTTCGTTGCAGGAGTTGGCCTCGCCGGAGGCGATCGCGGTTTTGCAGGCGGCTGAGGCATCCGAAGGCGATCGGGTGGTGCGATCTCGCCTACAGATGGCGATCGCGGCTCTTAGCTCTCACCAGGCGGGTCTCGATGCCTAGTTGACGCTTTGCCAAATTCGTTATTGGATCTTGGACTGGAACTCATAGCTTCCAGCCCAAGTTTTGTCTTGAGTATTTGTTACTATTAAAGCTTAAGAAAATCTAAAAAGTTGCTCCCCAGAAAGATGAGCAAAATTACTGGTCTTTGTTAAAAAATATGTACGCTTGCGCCCCAGTTTTCCAGGATTACGAAGCCGATAGGGATTTAAGTTAGTCAAGAGTGAATATTTTTTACAAAACTTAATGCAAAAAGCCTTGAGAGCATTGTATAAAAGTAACCTGGAGGGGATAAACGATCGCTCCAAAGTTCAACAAAGGCTCAGTATCATTAAGCTTGCTGTTTCACAAACAAATGTGAAAATCTCTCAGAAACCGATCGGTTTCAGTGGTAAGATTCTCAGAATTGAGTCAAGCCACAAGAGCCAAAGATGAATTTTGAGCAGTCGCGACCATCTGACTCCAAAAAGCTGATCCAACAGCTATAAACTGGCTTAACAAAATCCCACTAAATTTTTGCAAGTAGGAGATTGAATTCATGTTAGACGCATTCGCCAAGGTCGTTTCTCAGGCTGATGCAAAGGGCGAGTTCCTGAGCAGCGCTCAACTCGACGCCCTCACCAACATGGTGAAAGAAGGCAACAAGCGCCTAGACGTTGTTAACCGGATCACCAGCAACGCTTCTACCATCGTTTCCAACGCTGCTCGCGCGTTGTTTGAAGAGCAACCCCAACTGATCCAACCCGGTGGAAATGCTTACACCAACCGTCGTATGGCAGCTTGCTTGCGCGACATGGAAATCATCCTCCGCTATGTCACCTATGCGGCGATCGCTGGTGATTCTAGCGTTCTCGACGACCGCTGCTTGAATGGTCTCCGTGAAACCTACCAAGCTCTGGGCGTACCCGGCGGTTCGGTTGCTGCTGGCGTTCAAAAAATGAAAGACGCAGCCATTCAAATCGTTAACGACCCCAGCGGCATCACCCAAGGTGACTGCTCTCAGTTAGTTTCTGAATTAGCTGGCTACTTCGATCGTGCAGCTTCTGCTGTTGCTTAGTCTACGTTAACTCTTTGAACTCAAGTACAAAACTAATTTTAGGGAGATCTCTCAACGATGAAAACTCCGATTACTGAAGCAATCGCCGCTGCTGATACCCAAGGACGTTTCCTCGGTAACACCGAACTCCAAGCGGTTAACGGTCGTTTCGAGCGTGCTGTTGCCAGCATGGAAGCTGCTCGCGCTTTGACCAACAAAGCTCAAAGCTTGATCGATGGCGCTGCTAACGCTGTTTATCAGAAGTTCCCCTACACCACTCAAATGCAGGGTGCTAACTACGCTTCTGACTCTCGCGGCAAATCCAAGTGCGCTCGCGACATCGGCTACTACCTCCGCATGGTTACCTACTGCTTAGTTGCAGGTGGAACCGGTCCTATGGATGAGTACCTGATTGCAGGTTTAGACGAAATCAACCGCACCTTCGACCTATCTCCTAGCTGGTATGTTGAAGCCCTCAAGCACATCAAAGCGAACCACGGTTTGAGCGGACAAGCGGCTAACGAAGCCAACACCTACATCGACTACGCGATCAACGCCCTGAGCTAAACGTCGGTCGTGTTGCCCGGAAAGGTATGCAGGTGCTAGCAAATGAGTTAGTAACTGTTTACCTCTCCGGGCATTGTTTTATCTATCGATGCACAGCAATTGGGAGGTTAAAACATGGCAATTACAGCAGCAGCATCAAGACTGGGAACGTCCGCTTTCTCAGATATGGCCAAAGTTGAACTGCGCCAGAACTGGACGAAAGCCGATGTCGAAATGGTGATTCGTGCCGTCTACAGGCAACTGCTTGGCAACGACTATTTAATGGCATCTGAACGCCTGACGAGTGCCGAATCTTTGCTCAGAGATGGTAACATCAGCGTCCGCGAGTTCGTGCGTTGCGTCGCCAAGTCAGAGCTGTATAAAACAAAGTTTTTCTACAACAATTTTCAGACTCGGTTTATTGAACTGAACTACAAGCATCTGTTAGGGCGCGCTCCCTACGATGAAGCAGAGGTAATTTACCACCTCGACTTGTATCACAACGAAGGTTACGACGCTGAAATCGACTCCTACATCGATTCAGAAGAGTATACTTCCAATTTTGGGGACAATATTGTTCCTTACTATCGGGGATTTGCGACCCAACCCGGTCAAAAAACAGTCGGTTTTAACCGGATGTTCCGCCTGTACCGGGGCTATGCCAACAGCGATCGCGCTCAAGTTGAAGGCAACAGTTCTCGTCTCGCCCGCGAACTGGCAAAAAACAGCGCCTCGTCTATCGTTGGACCATCGGGCAGCAACCCCAACTGGGCATTCCGCGCATCGGGCGACCTCGCTCCGCGTCAAACCCTCGGAAATGCGGTGGGTGAAGGCGATCGCGTTTACCGCATCGAAGTCACCGGCGTCCTTTCCCCTGGCTATCCTAAAGTCCGTCGCAGCAGCACCGCCATTTTTGTCCCCTACGAGCGACTCTCCAGCAAAATGCAAGAGTTACAGAAAACTGGGGCAAAAATCGTCAGCATTAGCCCAGCGTAACCTTAACGTTGAGCGAGATGCCAATCAGCGAAAAATTTCTGTAGGAGATATCAGAATCATGCGTGGTCAGACCGTTGTCGGTACAGGTGGATTGAACTCCGCAGCTAGCCGGATGTTTCGCTACGAAGTCGTCGGCTTGCGCCAAAACCAAAGCACCGATCGCAACAAATATCCTATTCGCAATAGCGGTAGTGTTTTTATTACCGTTCCCTACGACCGCATGAACGAAGAAATGCAACGCATTTCTCGCCTCGGCGGTCGGATTGTTAATATTGAACCGATGACGGCAGAATCTGCCCTCAAGCCTGATAGCGAAAGCAAAGGAAAAGCGGCAAAAGCTAAATCAGAATCAGCTTAAAACCGCTATTGTCCAGACGCCAGCATTCGCCCGAATAGCCCTTAAAACTTGTAACTGAGCTAAATATGTCAGAGCCTAGTCTTGCAACCGACGTTGCAGCACCTCAGCTAACCGTTGAACAGGCGATCGCGAATCTGCGCCATCAGGACACGAGTCTCCGCTATTACGCCGCTTGGTGGCTCGGAAAATTCCGCATCCAAGACCCGACCGCAGTGGATGCCCTCATTCAAGCCCTTTCGGATGAAGAAGACCGAACAGAGTTAGGGGGGTATCCACTGCGGCGCAATGCAGCCCGCGCCTTGGGAAAACTGGGCGACCCGCGAGCCGTTCCTGAATTAATTGACTGCTTGACCTGTTCAGACTTTTACGTCCGAGAAGCTGCCGCCCAATCCTTGGGTCAGCTTCAAGACCGACGTGCCATTACGCCTTTGATGCATTTGCTCTCTGGCGGGGTCGCAGCCAATCAACAGGTTCCGGGCCGCCCTCACCTAACCCAGCCCTGCGAAGCCGTCATGGAATCCTTGGGACAACTTCAAGCCACAGAAGCGATCGCGCTGATTCAACCGTTTACTGACCATCCTGTAGAACGAGTACGCTACGCCGCCGCGCGAGCCATGTACCAGTTGACAGGAGAGGCTTTTTATGCTGAGAAACTGATTCAAGCCCTCGCCGGAGCCGACCTAAAACTCCGTCGCGTCGCCCTATCAGACCTCGGAGCAACCGGCTACCTACCCGCAGCCGATGCGATCGCCCAAGCGCCCGTAGAAAATAGCTTTAAACTCCTCGCCCTCAAAGGCATCCTCGAATATCAAGTGGGTCAAAGCTCCTCTGGCGAGCTAACCGATGCCACCCTCCGAGTCATGCATCTGATGGACTCCTTACTCTAGGAGCATCCAACGCTATCCCCCTAGAGTCAAATCGAGATCGAGAATTAATCACGCTATGACTCTGTTGTGCGAGCCTATGTCCCAGACCGAACGACAACTCATCCAAGCTGTAGAACAAGCCGATACCCCCCAGCGCCTCGTCCAGGCCGTCCAAGCCCTCAGCCAAGCGCAAACTCAAGCCGCGATTCCTACCCTAATCGCGGTTTTGGGCTATAACAATCCGGGCGCAGCGCTGGCTGCTGTAGATGGCTTGGTTCAACTCGGCGAAGTTGCCGTTCCCCCCATCCTGCAACAGCTTGATGGCTATAACTACGGGGCAAGAGCCTACGCCACTCGCGCCCTCGCGGCGATCGCCGATCCGCGAGCCTTAGAAGTTCTACTTCAAGCCGCGCAATTCGACTTTGCACCCAGCGTGCGCCGCGCCGCCTGTAAAGGGTTGGGAATGCTCAACTGGCAGCAACTCGCCCCCGAAACCCTGCTTTCAGCCCAAACTCAGGCTTGTGAAGCCCTCTTGACCATCGCCCAAGACCCCGACTGGGCAATTCGCTATGCCGCAGTCGTCGGCCTGCAAGCCCTTGCTTTGAAGAGCGGTTCAGAGATTCGTACCCCCATCGCCCAACAGCTTGAAACCTTGCTCAAGACCGAGCAAGACCTGAGCGTGCGATCGCGAATTCAACTCGCCAGCCAGCAACTCCACCCTCCTACAGTTCGCGCCTAAACCTATAACTCAAATAGGAAACAACACCATGTCCATTCCCCTTCTCAACGTCACCCCCGCAACCCAAAACCAGCGCGTCGAAGGTTACGAAGTGGGTAACGAAGACACTCCCATCATCTATCGGCTCTCCGCAGCCACCACAGACACCGACGTTAACGAACTGATTTGGGCCCTCTATCGCCAAATCTTCAGCGAACACCTCATCCTCGACAGCTACCGCCAACCTAACCTCGAATCCCAACTTCGCAACCGCGCCATCACCGTCCGCGAATTTGTCCGAGGCCTCGGAAAATCTGACGTATACCGTCGCTTAGTCGGCGAAACCAACTCCAACTATCGCCTCGTCGATCTCACCTTCAAACGCCTCCTCGGACGCGCCACCTACAACAAAGACGAGCAAATTGCCCAATCCATCATCATCGCCACCCAAGGCTTAAACGGCTTCATCGACAGCATTGTTGATAGCGAAGAATACACCCAAAACTTCGGCGACGACATCGTTCCCTACCAACGGCGTCGATTCAAAGAACGCCCCTTTAACCTCGTTAACCCCCGGTACAGCGACTACTGGCGCACCCGTCAAATCAACCTTGAAGGCAGCTACTACCAAGTACGCCTCGCCGGTCAAGGCAACCCCGACAAACGCGTTGCTCGTCGTTCCGTCCCCGATACCTTCTTCCAAATGGCTCGCGGATTGACCCCCACCGGCGTAAACTATCAACAAATGGCAGACCGCGCCAGCAACTACGTCAGAAATAACCCCCTTCTGGACACCACGCGGGAAATTGAAAATCAACCCCTCGTTGGTCGGAACAATGTTGCTTTACCCTACCGCTATCTGCCAACCACACCTAAATCCTAGGTGCGGACAGCTTTGAGTCCCGCTCAAACTCGATCTTTGAGCGCCCTCAACGGATTGCTTAACGCCAAAAATCCATTATTACAAGCACATCATGTCCATCCCTTTACTTACTTACAAACCCTCTTCCCAAAATCAACGGGTTGCAGGTTATGAAGTTCCCGGTGAAGATACCCCCTATATCTATCGCATCGAAGACTGCCTCGATGCTGGCGATGTCCAAGAACTGATTTGGGCCGCCTATCGCCAAATCTTCAGCGAACATGTCATCCTGCAAAGCAGCCGCCAAACCAACCTCGAATCTCAACTGAAGAACCGAGCCATCACCGTTCGCGACTTCATTCGCGGTTTAGCCAAGTCCGAAACCTTTTATCGCCTGGTTGTGGAATCCAATTCCAACTACCGCTTAGTCGAAGTTTCGCTCAAGCGGCTCTTGGGACGCGCTCCTTACAACAAAGACGAAGAAATTGCTTGGTCAATCAAAATTGCCACCCAAGGCATTGATGGTTTTATTGATGCCCTCATTGATAGCGAAGAATATAGCCAAAACTTTGGACATAACACCGTTCCCTATCAACGACGTCGGTTCAAAGATCGACCCTTTAATCTCGTCACTCCCCGCTATGGGTCATACTGGCGTGATAAGCTCGAAGAACAACGCTACAAGTGGGGCGATGTTCGGAACTTCTTAGACATGGCGCGGGAAATTAAACCCAAAGCCAGAACAACGAATACAAATGTCACCACCGCTAATATCACCATTCCTGATACGACGCGGGAAAGTAAACCCAACGTTCCGGTTTCCATTAGCCCTACTGCGAGTTTTCCCCTGTGATCTTTAGCTTGTTAACTTCATGAGTTGACAGCTTTTCCATTGCAATTCATTTTGCTTCTCTAGTTTATTTAGGAGATATTCAATGGCACTGCCATTACTAGATTACAAACCAACCACGCAAAATCAACGGGTTAAGAGCTTTGGTGTTGCCGATCTTAACGAAGATACACCTTATATCTACCGTTTAGAAGATTGCGGCTCTGCTTCCGACGTAGATACCTTAATTGGTGCAGCTTACCGCCAAGTTTTCAGCGAACACGAAGTTCTCAAATTTAACCGCCAACCCCATATCGAATCGCAAATCAAAAACGGCAACTTAACCGTTCGCGATTTCATCCGGGGTTTAGCCAAATCTGAAGCCTTTTATCGTCTCGTTGTTTCAGTTAACGACAACTACCGCCTCGTTGATGTTTGCTTGCGCCGCTTCTTAGGTCGGTCAGCCTACAATCAGGACGAAAAAATTGCTTGGTCGATTAAAATTGCTACCGTTGGCTTCTACGGCTTTGTTGACGCGCTACTCGATAGCGAAGAGTATACCAACAGCTTTGGGGATTACACCGTTCCTTACCAACGCAAGCGTAAAGAAGGGCGTCCCTTTAACCTCGTGACTCCTCGTTATGGCGAAGAATTCCGCGAAAAAGCAGGTACGGTTACAACCGACTGGCGCTTTACCTTGGAGAAATTCTACTCTCGCAAGTATCAAGAATCCAAGCTGGCCGAAGGCGATCCGCGCAAGTTCCGCAATATGGCGGCCTCTGTTTCTAACTCGCGCAACTACGCGCAACGGGTTTCGGCTCACGATATTGATTATCTGAACAAAGTCCCCGTACGCGGCAGACGCTAGAGTTAGCCTTTAGCGAAATGCACTGCCAATCGCTCAGTTAAATCCTAAAATTTTAGCTGATTCCGCTTTTAGGGTCTGGTTGACGTTGTGATAGACGATCCGTTTGTTGCCTTTAGCACAAGCGAGTCCTAGTCTCAACGACAATTAGACCCTGTGTCATTGGATACTTTCTAGACCGCGAGTGGTAACGTTTAGAGTTCAACTTAAGCTCATAAGTAATCTATAATGTTGAGTCCGCAGATGGGTCTATTGTCAACTGCTCCCTTAGTGGGAATAGAACGCCTCACAGCATTCTATTGAAGTTTGTATTAATAATGCTTGACAGGGACTCAATTGAATGAGATTTACCCTTTTATACAAAAAATTCGGTTTTTTCTGGGCATTTACAGGTAGTTGATGTTAAGAAAGATGGGAAAATAGGGCATCCTAAGCCAGGGGTGCAACGTTTCAACTTGATCGAGGATCGCATGAAAAGCGATTGAATCCTTGCAGACACCACCAGCGAGTAACCGTTTCGGGGTGATGCGAACCAAGGATGCGATCGCCTTACATGCATGATGTCTCCATTTCGTGTATCTGCCAGATCGTCAAACGTATGTCACACAATCTTTTCGCTTCAACCCAAAATCGGGAAATTTCTGCATCTCTCGTCTTATCTCCCTGCACCCCTAGCAACCTCAAACAAAAGCCCGCTTCAGAATCCCATTCAATCCAGCTTCATCAAATTCTCTTCATCGATGAAAGCATTGCAGACTACAAAATTCTGGCTGAAGGCGCTTTACCTGGCATAGAAGTCATTATCCTCAATTCCGCCCAAAATGCCATTGAGCAAATTACGCAACTTTTAGCCCAACGGCAAAGCATCGACAGCCTGCACCTCGTTACCCACGGAAAGCCTGCCAGCCTAGATTTCAGTACGGGGAGCTTAAATCAAACCACCTTACCCCATTACGCCCCTCAACTCAAAAAATGGGCTGCATCGCTCGCCCCCCAAGCCGAAATTTTACTCTACGGCTGTAACGTTGCCCAAGGTGAAATCGGAGAAACCTTCGTTCGTCAACTCAGCCAACTGACAGGCGCAACAATTGCCGCCGCAAACACCCCCGTTGGTAACTCCAACCTAGGAGGCACCTGGAATTTAGCGTATCAAACTCGCAATATTAATACAGTTCTACCTTTTAATACTTGCGTCCTACAAACCTACCCCGGTATTTTTCCGACCCTAGATTGGTCTGTTTTAAACTGGCCTAGTGCGGGTGCGCTTTCTGCCTCCTACACCAACGTTGGTGGCAGCGGCATCAATATTAATATGAATGTGGAGTTAAACCAGGGAACTACCCTAGTTTCTTTACCAGGTCAAACCGTTACTCCCAATGATTTTGCCTTTTTTAATGCAGGTTATCCAACTGCACCCCAAGCTTTACACTTTCAACTTCAGTCTCCACAAAATGTTAAGCCTGAGCGGGGAATGGTACTAACAGTAACATTCAGCCAGCCCGTTTTTGATGTTAATTTCCAGATTTATGACATAGATATTGATACCACCCAAAACCCACCCCTTTGGCAGGATGAAGTTGTAGTTACTGGTCTCAATGGGGCGACAACTGTTAATCCCATGTTTCTTCCGTCAGCTGATCGCTCCTACGAAATTAACGGGAATGTTATTACAGGTACGGGGAACTCTCCTAACCAGCCAGGAGGTTCTAATAATATCGCCTTAGTAGATACAGCTAGAGGTAATCTGACCGTTTGGTTTGATACGCCTGTCAGTAGCTTTGAAATTCTTTTCCGTGAAGGCCCTACTTCTCGTCCCAACCCAGATCCTCATGGAATTGCACTCCTAAGTAATGTTGTTTTTAACAACACGGTTAGACTCATTCCTGAACAGATTTCAGATGTAGAAGGCGATACGGGAACAAAACCCTATACCTATACAGCACAACTTACCGATGTTAGTTACATTCCTGTTACTGTTGAGTATACGACGAACGATGGGACAGCAACGGTTGCAGATAACGATTTTATTGCCAACAATGGCACCTTAACCTTTGCTCCTCGTGGGGTTAACAATCCCACTGGAGAAATGGAAAAACCGGTTGTTGTTCAAGTTGTTGGCGACACGCGCGTTGAACCTGATGAAAATTTTACGGTCAGATTGAATAGTTCCACAGGAGCAGCTATCGATCCGGCAGCGCGGGAAGCACTGGGAATTATTATTGATGATGATAACAATCCGCCGATTGCAACGGATATTTTAACGAATGCAACGCCGAATAATACGGCGATCGCAATTCCCACCCTCAACGCTACTGAGAACGATCCGGGAGATAGCATTGCCAATTTCACTATCACTCAAATTCCCCTCCCCACTGAAGGGACATTGCTCCTGAATGGTCAACCCGTTACCAACGGTCAGGTATTAACCCCAGCTCAAGCGGCTCAACTGACTTTTCAACCCAATTCTAACTTTGAAGGCAACGCCACCTTCAGATTTCTAGCGACAGACACTTTGGGTGACGCAGATTCCAATATTGCAACCGTCACTATTCCTGTGACGGCAACTCCCAATCAGCCTCCCAATGCAGCCGATTTAGCCGCCCCATCTACGCCAAACAATACACCCGTCACGGTTCCAACCTTAAGCGCTATCGATCCTGATAACGATCCGATCGCTAGTTTCACAATTACAGCAATTCCTCCAGCTAATCAAGGAACGCTGTTACTCAACGAACAACCCATTAGCCTAAATCAGGTCTTAACGCCTGCGGAAGCGGCTCAATTGACCTTCCAACCCAATCCTAACTTTGTTGGGGATGCAACTTTTAGCTACACTGCCACAGATAGCCGTGGGGCAGTCGATCCCACGCCTGCAACCGTTACCCTCCCCGTTACCCAGGCAAATCGCCCTCCCCAAGCAAGCGATGATGGAGCAGCTACCGAGCCAAATACCCCTGTTACAATTGACGTTCTGACCAATGATTCCGACCCAGATAGTAATCTGAATCCAGCGTCCGTAACGATTCCCCAAGGGGGAGAACCCGCGAACGGTACAGTCACCATCAATCCAGTAACAGGAGCAATTANAGCGTGGTGGAACCACACCGAACCCATCCCGAACTCGGAGGTGAAACGCTACTGCGGCGACGATAGTTGGAGGGTTGCCTCCTGCCACAATAGCTCAGTGCCAGGTTCTGACTTCACCACAAACCCCGTCTGATTCAGACGGGGTTTTTGTGTTATGTATTCTTGAGATGGGCTAGAGGAGGTTGCTTTACCCTCCTCTAACAGAAGGCTTTTTATGCAGGTCTAGGTAATCGCCCTTCTGCCCGACCAAATAGCAAGTAATGTTCAAAACCGCTTCGGAAACCGCCTTGAGCTATAACTTGGGCGACTGCCGGATATTGAGAACGGTAGAAACTTTCGCTAAACAGGGGACTGGGATCGCGACCTTCTGATTGTCCGAAAAGAATGTAGTGCTGGAAACCACTAGTAAATGCGCCTCTAGAGACGGCTTCTGCAACAGCAGGGTTAGTATTTAAGTAAAACGCTTCATCGAATAGTTGCAGACGAGGTGCGCGACCTTCAAACTGACCAAATTGAAGATAGTGCTGAATGCCACTGGCAAATGAGCCTTGAACGATCGCATCTCGAACCGCTGGATTTTGAGCTATATACTCTGCATTGCTAAATAGGGCGCTGGGATCGCGACCTTCAAAAATGCCAAACTGAATGAAGTGACTAAACGCACTCAGCATTTGACCTTGAACGATCGCTTCTGCAATTTGGGGATTTTGAGACAGATAGAAACTGGTATTAAATAAAGGACTGGGATCGCGTCCCTCAAATTGCCCAAATTGCAGGTAGTGCTCGAACCCACTGCGGAAGTTTCCGCGATTGACTTCTTGAGCAACTGCTGGATTTAACGCCAAGTAATAGCTTTCATCAAAAAGTAGGCGAGCCGGATCTTGGAGATTGACTCCTCCTAAGCGTCCCTGCGCCCCAAAGAACACATTAAATCGATCTAATGGCAAGAATAGCGTCCGATCGATAATCGCCGGGGGGGGTGGGGCAAACGGGGGTGGCTCAGGTGGAGGGGGGGGCGGGGGCGGGGGCGGTGCTGTGGGAGGTGTGGGATCGACAGGAGGAGCCGGGGTCGGAACTGGAGAAGGGGAAGGTGGTGGCGAGACAGGGGTACTAGCATCATCATTGATAATCGTGCCAATCGCTCGCGAATCCGTGACAACCGCATCTGTCACATTGCTGAGAACGACAAAGAAAGCTTCGTCAGGTTCGATGCGCGTATCGCCAATAACTGGTACAGCAATTGTTTTCTGAGTTTCCCCAACAGCGAAGGTTAAAGAGCCACTGACAGCCTGATAGTCTTCACCTGCCCGTGCTGTTCCATCTTCAGTCGTATAGTTCAGCGTCACTGGAACAATGCCAGGGCGATCGAGTTGGACGGTAAATACAGCATTCGTTGTGCCAGCATTTCCTTCTGAAACGGCCACATCCCCAACTCTCACGGCAGGCAAATCATCATCCAGAATAGTACCAACTGCTTCATTCGTCGTAATTGTGCCGCGCGTTGCCCCTGTTAAGCGCACGAAGAACCTTTCTGTCGGTTCGATGACATTATCAGCAATCACGGGTACTGTAATGATTTTTTCAGTTTCCCCTGGGGCAAACGTTAGCGTTCCAGAGGTGGCTTGGAAGTCTTGTCCCGCCGCCGTATCATCAGCCGCTGTGTAAGTCACCGTGATAGGAACAATCGTTGGCGTTGAAAGCCGTACCACAAAGTTAAAATCGGTTGTGCCATTGGTGCCTTCAACTTCTGTCACCCCTTGAATATCAATCTCTGGGACTGGAATTAAAAAGTTACCAAAGTTGGCATTTTGCACCACCTCGCCCGGTTCTAGGGTAATCCGATAAGGTTCATCTTGATCGAGACCGGGATTTTCAGCCGGGAACGTTTGGAGATAGCCTTCAGGGACAATTTCCCGAACGACATAATCGCCAGCCACCAGATTATCAAACGTATAACGTCCTGATGCATCGGTGAGGGCAACTCGCTCGCCTTCATCTAAAATGCCATCATCATTGAGGTCGAGAAAAATGGTGACGCCTGCTAATCCAGGTTCCCCAGGCTCGCGGCGCTGGTTGTTATTGAGATCGTCCCACTTAATCCCCGAAATGAATAGATCGTCATCGGCAATGGTTGCAGTTCCTCGACCTTCATTGGCTAAGGCTGCTCCTAAAGCATTGTTCAGTTGGAGAAAGAAAGTTTCATTAACTTCAGGTGCCGTATCGCCAATCACTTGTACCGTGACCTGTTTTTCGGTTTCGCCGGGAGCAAAAGTAAGGCTACCCGTAGCTGGCGTAAAATCTGTCCCGGCTGTAGCTGTCTCGGCAACGGTTGTGTAATTAACCGTTACAGGTAAATCTCCAGGCGTTAAACTTACGGTAAAAACGGCATCGCGAGTTCCTGTGTCTCCTTCTGTCACGGTGAGATCGCTAACCGAGAGAAAGAGTTGATCGTCCTCAAGAATTGTAACGGTGGCTTGTTCGTTCCCTAAAGCTGCGTTGCCGGATGGGTTGGATAGCTGAACGAAGAATGTTTCGTTCATTTCTACCACTGCATCGCCAATTACAGGGACGCGAATGGTTTGGGTATCTTGGTTGGGTGCGAAGGTAAGCGTCCCGCTGACAGCTTCGTAATCTTCTCCAGCGGTTGCAGTTCCATCGGAGGTTGAATAGGTGACGGTGACGGCTTGATTAATCGGTTGGGAGAGGCGAACCGTGACTAAAGCGTCAGTTGTTCCCGTGTCGCCTTCGGTGACAGAGGCGTTCTGGATAAAAATTTGTAATTCATCGTCGTCAATAATTGTGCCGCTACCTTGAGCAACACCAATAGTCGTCCCTTCTGATGGATTGAGGAGTTGTACATCAAAGGTGCGTTCTGGGTCAGCATCGACAATATTGTTACCGAAGACTGGAACGGTGACGGTTCGTGAAGTTTCGGTTGAACCGAAGACTAAGGTGCGGGTAATGGCTCGATAATCTTCTGGGGAAACGGCAGTGACATCGTTGGTTTGAAAAACTACCGAGACGACATCTGTACTGGTGCGGTCTAGGGAAACCGTGAATGCAGCATTGGTGACATCGCCTAAATCTCCTTCAGTCACAGTGACGCTATTCACCCGAAACGTATCAAACACGGACTGATAGGCGTGCATGAGTTTGGGGTCAAATGCTGAACGCGATTCAATTGAGCCGGTTTGGACTTCCAATATCCAGTCACCGCCTAAGTTAGCATTGCCAGTGCGGTTAATTGATGCGGCGACATCTGCACCCGTCAGTTGACTGAGTTGTTGAACAAAGTTTAATCCTGCTGTTCCGGCGGCGACATCGCATCCATACAGGAGAATATCAGCCCCTGTCATTAAGGCATTTTTCCAAGAGGCGATCGCGCTTTGGTAGGCGTTTAAACTTGCCCCATCCAGCAGCGTATTGCCCAATTGCAGGCTTCCCGGCTGTCCAAAGGAAACGATGTGAACGCTACTAACGTTGGTTCGTCCGGCTAATACCTGGCTAATTTGGGCAACTCCATCCTGTTGAGCATCGAGAACCACCACTTCTGCCCCCGGTGCGACGCCGGAAACCAAATGGGCGACATCGCTAACGGCGGCATCAATGAAAACGATCGCCTGTCCGGGTTGAGTGCTGAAATCAACCCTCGACATCGATTCCTCAGCTTGCCAGTTTGGGGCATCTACGACTGGGGGTAGCGAAAACGGAGAATGGGAAAGGGTGGGTAAAAGAAAATTTTCTGAATCGCCTAGGGCTTTTAAATCAAAAACGGGACTTGGGATTTCCTCCATTCCCCCAATATTGGGACGATCGGAGGAAGTTGATTGGAGATCTAATCCACCTACCTGAAATTGAAGATTCTGATTTAGGGGCGAGGGGGAATTGAGATCGACTGACTCGCTCAAGGTCACTGTCTTTACTCCTCACAGCACGTTGATTGGGTCAGGTAATAGTGAGAATGATTGTGGTGATGATTGCCCCTGACCTTAGCAAGCAACCACTCAACAGAGATAAGAAACGACGCAACAGTGCTTATTGGCTTTAATTTTTATAACTTATCCTGTTTGTCGGCAATTGCTGCAAATTTGAGAATTTTTGCAAACTCGGAGATGGGTGCGATCGCATTTAGCTTCGATCCGCAGAACCCAAAGCAATTTCCGCTCTTAGAAAGTCTACAAACTGGCGGGCCGTTCGTCCAGAGCGACCATTGTGACGGGTTGCCCATTGCAAGGCGCGATCGCGAAGGTCTTCCCACCGAAGATCGATGGCGGCTAACTCAGCTAAATGGCGGACAATTTCTAGATAGGTGTCTTGATTGGCGCTTTCAAAGGTCAGCGTTAAGCCAAAGCGATCGCTAAACGAAAGTTTTTCTTGTACTGTATCCCAAGCATTCACTTCTTCAGCATTGCTCGGACGAGGGCGATCGCTAAAAAACTCGCGAATCAAGTGGCGACGGTTAGAAGTGGCATAGACCACCATATTTTGGGGTCGTGCCGTCAAGCTCCCTTCTAACACCACCTTGAGCGATTTAAACGCATCATCATCATCTTCAAACGATAAATCGTCTACAAAGATAATAAACTTCTGAGGCAGAGTTCGCAGGCGCTCTACAATTTCTGGAAGGTGGGTTAACTCCGACTTGCCCACTTCAATTAAGCGAAGATCCTCGTATCGATGTAACAATCCCTTCACTAGAGACGATTTACCGCTACCTCGACTCCCATAAAGCAGGACATGCAACGCCGGGTAGCCGGCCAATAAAAACTCTGTATTTTTGAGTAAAGCCTCACGTTGGGCATCATATCCGGCTAATTCTTCTAACTGAATCGGATCGGGAACCGCAATTGCGATCAGTTGTCCTGTGGAATAACGAAAGGCGCGGAACCGAGCAAACAACCCCACCCCATGCTGACGATAATACCGAGCTAAATCGGGAAGAGCCTTAGCCCAATTATTACTCTGCTGCAAAAAATGGGAGGCTTGAGATTCTACAACCCAGACAGTCGGCATTTTAGGCAATTCTGCCACTTGCTGCACCCATTGAGCCAGTAATTGACAATCGCAGTTATAGATATCTTGTAGCACCTGTAAGTCAGACTGAGCCGCTTTGACGAGTGCATTAGGCAGAGTTGCCAACTCTTGATGTTGGGCTTGCTGAGTAAACGGATTCTCCGATTGTAGAATCTGTTCAATCAAATAATCGGGCCAAGTTTGTCCGGTTTGAGCGATCGCGCTAAACCAATTCCCATAGGCTTGCAAGCAATGATTGATATTAATTTCCACCTGAGTCAAGGTATTGAGGAGATGAAGAAACGCTTGACTTGCAGGGGTGCGCCAAACATCTTGGTAGAGTAACAAAGAGGCAGCTTGGCGTTGTAGGGTTTGAATATTCGCGATCGCGGTACTGTCAAGTTTAGGCATAATTGCCATTTTAGAGCGTCCGAGGACACTTCGATCGCTCAAAATTCGCTTTAACGAACGCCACGAGCGATCGCGCTTTTTCTTAGACTAGGAAAAGCATCTTTTCATCTTAATTTTCAGCTAATGAACCCAACTGCCCAAACCATCACTGAAATTGACGAACAATTATCCAAACGAGAGATCGAACTCGATCCAGGCGGCTATTTCATTATTTACTTAGATCAAGAGGCAAAACTCATTTGTGCCAAGCACTATACCAACGTCATTAACGATCGCGGTTTAGCCGTCGATCCCGAAACCGGAGAAGTCATTCCCGCACGCGGAAAAGTCAACCGCACCGCCGAAACCCTATTTACCGGAAAAACAGCCAAAGAATTGTGCGTCAAAATTTTCGAGCAAACTCAACCCTCGCCTGTCACCTTACTCGATCATGCGGCTTATTTAGGGCGAGAATTGGTCAGAGCCGAGATGGCTCTGATTCATGCTCAAGAGTACGTGCAAGATTAACTATTTGGCATAAAAAAGATAGTAAGTTGCCATTGGGATAACCGTTGCCGCAATCAACAAAGCCACCACCCAAACGATCGCATTACTTTCTTTCGTTTCTTCTGGGGTGGCGAAGGTGCCTTCAACCTTCACCTTGTCTGTCACCACTGGCGGACCAGGATCGGGCTGACCCGATAGCACTAAGCTTAAGCGATCGCTAGCATCTAGTAACGCTTGATTGTACTTATCGCCTTCGCGCAGGGGGACTTGCAAAGTTTCTGAGGCAACACTTTGAGCAATTTCGTCAGACAGGATAGTCTTTACCTGTTCCCCAGTGCGAATGGCCGAGTTATTCGTGACCACATCCAAAACTATCAGAGTTTGATTGGCTTGGGCTTCAGGAGTAGGAAACCACTTTTGAAACAATTGATCGGCAAAGGTTTCGATAGTTTCCCCATAGTCGAGGCGGCGAATCGTCACAAACCGCACCTCTTGACCTGTTTCTTGGGCCAACTGTTCGACTTGCTCGCTAATTTTACCTTCATTGAGGCGACTAATTTTATCGCCATCGTCGATAATCCAAGTGGGTTCGCCCGGATTCACTTGCGGAATTTGATAAACCCCAGTAGCGCTTGCAGGCAGTGCAAACCCTGCCCAAAGCCATGCTCCCAATAGCAGTGGCAGAATGCAATAGGACAAGTATTGGCGTAATCGTTTCATGAGCTTTATTGAAGATGATAAAAATCCTACTGACAGATTATCGCTTTTGGGGGATGGAGGGGAGCGAATCGCGCGGGTTCTTCCGGACTATTCTAATGAGGGAGTTAGTTTTAACCTAGATTGAGCAAAATGACGCTAATTTTAACCAATGATGATGGCATTGATGCGCCCGGAATTCAGGCACTGCAACAAGCTGTTTCCCAAAAAGCGGCAATTGTAGCGCCTTTAGGTCATTATTCTGGCTGCGGGCATCAAGTCACCACTACTCGACCCATTGCCATAGAAAAACGCTCTGCCACCGCCTACGCCATTCAGGGAACGCCCGCAGACTGCACGCGCCTGGCCTTAACTCAGTTATTTCCCGATGCTCAATGCGTGCTATCCGGGATTAATGCTGGGGGGAATTTAGGAGTCGATGTCTATATCTCAGGAACCGTCGCCGCCGTTCGCGAAGCGGCGCTGTTAGGCGTACCGGGAATCGCGATTTCCCACTATATCAAAAAAGGTTGGCCGATTGATTGGGAGTTTGCCGCCCAAGTGACTGCCGGAATTTTAGCAGAGTTACTGAGTCGGCCGTGGGAGCAGGGAACCTTCTGGAATGTAAATTTACCCCACTTGGCACCCGATGCCGATTCTCCGGAACTGGTTTTTTGTCAACCCTGCAAGCAGCCGTTGCCCGTGAATTACCGCGTTGAGGGCAATGAGTATTATTATGTGGGGAAATATAGCGATCGCCCTTTGACCCCCGGATCGGATGTCGAGGTCTGCTTTTCAGGTCACGTGGCGATTACGCAGCTAAAGCTTTAATCCTGACTCAAGTCGGGTTAACGCTTGTGTGATGTTCTTTTTTCTACGGGACTGACGGGGCTCGAACCCGCAACTTCCGCCGTGACAGGGCGGTGCTCTAACCAATTGAACTACAGTCCCATTTTTGACGCATCTCCCATTATGCTGCCTTTTTCAGGCTTTGTCAACCCCTTTGCCCAAACTTTTTGGGAAGTGGGGTGAGTGAATGGGCGTTCATCTCGCTGACAAACCGTATTGTAATATACATTGCCCCGTTTAGTAAACCTCAATAATGACCAAAAAACGAATTTCCTTGTGCCAATAGCGCAGCGTTAAACTGAAGGTGCTATGCCCGTAGACCTTCCCACCCGGTCTAAGCCCGATGATTCATCTCCAACTGCCCCTAACAATCCGCGATGCCACCGAAAGCGATTTACCCAGAATCGTCGAGATTTACAATGCAGCCGTTCCAGGGCGTTTGGCGACAGCAGACCTCGAACCGATTTCTGTAGATAGTCGCCAAGCCTGGTATAGCATCCACCATCCCCAAACCCGACCCCTGTGGGTAGCTCAAGTCCGAGAGCAAATTATCGGGTGGCTGAGTTTCCAGGACTTTTATGGTCGTCCGGCCTACAAAGCCACCGCCGAACTCAGTATTTACATTGCGCCAGAACATCGCGGTTGTGGGGTAGGACAGCAACTTTTACACCATGCCCTGCAAACGAGTCCCTCATTGGGTTTAGAAACGCTGTTAGCGTTTGTATTTGCCCACAATCAACCCAGTTTGCGCCTGTTTGAAAAATTCGGCTTCCAGCGCTGGGGGTATTTGCCCAAGGTGGCCCAATTAGATGGGATTCAGCGAGATTTAGCGATTTTAGGCTTATCGTTGGTTAAACGCGAGTCAGCTTGCGTTTCGCGAGAATAACCATTAGAGCCAATCCCGCGATCGCGCTAGGTTCTGGAACCGACTGGGGGGGCTGAAATACTTCCTGTTCGGGTTCTAAATCCAAAGCACTCACCAGTTGAGAATCGACAATGCGGGTCCCCTCTATTTTGGGGGCGAGGGCAAAATTACCTGCATAATCCCAGAGCGTCCAGCCCATATTATATTCTTCAAAAACCGAGCGAACATCTTGCGTCCAGGCGAAGCGGTCCTCTGGATTTACCCAAAAACGAGTCGCGCCAAACTCAGTAGCCACTACGCGCACCTGATGTTTTTCAGCCCAATCGGCAAGGGTTGCAATCCGCATCTTAATATTGTCGCGGTTCCACTCTTCTTGGCAATAACCATAGGCTAAATCTACGGCTTTCTGAAGACCAATCTCGGTTAACATCAACTTGCATTCATCATCATCGACGCCATAGGGTAAGTTTCTGATATAACTCAAGTGTTCGTGAACCCAATCTGTGCCTTGATGGGTAAAGACGATCGGTTCGTAGAAATGCAAGCTATAAATGACATTAGGATCGGCAATCGGTGTCACTTGCAGCAATCCCTCAACATTATTCCAGTCATGACCTGTTGCCAGAATGGTATGCTGAGGCGCATGGGCGCGAATGCTGTCAATTAACTGATTTTGCACCCAATCCCAACGTTCTAAGGAATTTTCGGGGAAGAACCAGTTAAAGGAAGGTTCGTTAAGCACTTCCAAAAACAGGCGTTCTGGATCGAAATGGCTGAGGTGTTGAGCAAAGCTACCCCAAAATTGTGAAATTTGGGTCACAAAGCCATCGTCCTTGGCGAGACGCTCTTTAAACGAACTGTTCGGGTGTAAGTCAACGATAACAGCAAGGTCATTATTTAAAATCAAGTTTAAAGCTCGGTCGAGATGCTGTAAGTAATGGGTGTTGAGATCGCTAGGATTGCCTTCGTTTAAAAGTAGAATCGGATCGATGGGTAAGCGGACATGATTGAAACCTAAGCTTTTGATTGTGGCTAAATCCGTTTGGGTAATAAAGCTGTTGAGTCTCGCATCGCTGTAATTGGAATTTTGGGCAAACCAGTGACTGAGATTAATCCCATTGGTTAACTGTATCAAACGGGTATCGAGATCGAGAAGATGATTAATGTCTGTGGTGGTGAGTTGGGGAGGGGGGGTGTCATTGGCAACAGCCGATGGCAAATGAATGACTGAAGCCACCGTACAGCAAGACAGTGTTAAACTTAACAGGCTTGTAAATATCTGTTTCATACCCAGTCTCAAGTGAAAAATTTGAATTTGTTGATACTTCGGCGTCGTTGCGATAAGTACCAACAGCAACCCCTGGCGGCTAATACCGTGCTTTCACTGCGTTGATATAGAAAAGTGCTGTTGCTTTAGCCTGGTGCATAACAGTGTCCTAGGTGAAAAACCAGTTAGGTTCAGCTTGTCCTAAGCGTTAGGGCGACAGCTCTATGAATTTTCGTTTCAGTATTTTTGCAGTTCAACGTCTCTCAATCGTTACACAAGAACTTAAAAACTGCGGAAAATACTCAGAAGCTTTACAGAAATCTAACGTTAGCTTTACCGAAATTAAATATTTAGACGCTACCCTAGTCAGGTCTCAATTCAGTATTTTCATGGAGTAAGGCGATCGCCCCTAGAAAAGTGGGTGGGTAAAAAATACTGTACCAGCCACTCTTTTACCCGATGAGTTGCCAAGCAGTCATCTTGGTTGTAGCGAACGATCGCCTCTAGATATTGAGAATTGCCCGTTTTGAGCCAGCAATCGTACCAGTAAATACACTGAGCGCCATTGGCGCTACTATCTTGCCACTCAAATCCCATCCATCGGGCGATCGCCTTCAGCGCGTAGCCTTCAACCGGGAGAATTGCCAAGCGCGTCACCCGTTCGTGAATATCCACAAACCGCTTGAGTAAAGGTTCCCAGCGCTGTCTGGGCGTAGAGTAGCGTTTGGCGAGCTGGCGAGTTGCTTTTACCTCATAATCGCAGAAATGGAAAATCGGCGCATCGGGATAGGATTCCACCAACTCTAGAAACTGCTGCCAAATTTGGGATTCCGCATCCGGATGAGGGGCGAGGAAGGGGTGAAACACCTGAGTTTGCGATCGCCGATCGACCACCAACACGCCCAGGAGATAGTCTAAATTCAGTTCCGGTTCTGCCTCAATATCAAAATAGAGTTCCACCTCAGACACCGGTAAATCATTGGGGAGGGGTTGAGACTTAGCGATCGCCTGATTTTGCAAAACCGCCTGGGCTTGCACCACCAACTGAGCCGCAACTTCGGGTTCAATTTCGCCCTCTAAGTACTGAGGATGGCTTTGGGCTAACAACTCCACCGTCGTCACCCCTAACGCTTGCAAACTTTGGTATCGAGTCGGCGTTACCCCTGCAATTAAAGACAAATGATTTTGCGACTGCGCCACCTGCTTGCAGCTACTCAACCAGTTGCAAAGATTGCAGCGCTGGCGGCTAATAAACACCTCTGGCTCTAGGCGAGCGTCTAACATTTCCAGACAAGCGTGCAAGCGCGCTTCAAGCTGAGGCAACACCTTATGCAAATTCACCGAGTAGAAACGACGATCTCGCAATTCTAGCCCGGCTGCTTGGGGCATCGTGCCTTGAATCGAGAGCAGGAGAAACGCATGAAAAGCAGCAATAATCTGATAATCAAACTTAGGACGCTTTCCCAAACGGATAATCGTAGGCACGTAGTGCCAATCCCCAAACTCCGACTCTCCAGGCTGTTTAATTAATAAATCGGGGACGCCCAACAAAGAAATGGAAGACGAGGCTTGCGTGGGAACCAACAGAACCCCGCGATGAATGCAGCTTGCGCCTTGACGCATCATTTCTCGCGTCGCTTCTGCTCCCGCCTGCCAGTGTGAGGGGGAATAAAGGGGCGATTGGTAGTCATAGTCTGCTAAAACCCGATTTTGGTGAGCAGCGCTATCTTGTAACAGTTTCCCCAAATAATCGCTTTGAGGATCTTGCTGAGTGCGATCGCCATAAACCTCAAGGAAGGCTCGGCGGTTGCACCGTTGGAAGTAAAACAGAAGTTCGGCAGTCAACAGCATGATTCTTTAAGGCTAACAGGAAATTCGTTGCGGTCATTACTGATTTGCAGTTGACGCTTTCCAGGGCATCCTGTTAATAGGGTTGAACGTAAAGACCGGAAACGCCGGGTCTTTACACCATGAAAGACGGCAGGCTCCGCATAAATCCTGAGTTTAGCTCAATTCATTGGGTGCATCTTCACAACAACTTTGAATCGGTAGAACTCGACGTTCTACTGCACCTGTCGTGCATTGGGACTTCCAGTCAACCTTTGCTATCGACCAACCGACCGTATCGGTAACAACTATGTCTTCAGAATCTCCGCTTCATTTTCCCAAGCGTCGCCTTGCGGCCTTATACATTGCAGCACTCGGCGCGATCGCTATTTTATCGTTATTAGGACACGCCTGGATCGAGCGCTCGCTCAACCAACAACTGTACAGCACCCACACCCTGAGTCTGGTCAGTCGCCAGTTAACCTTGGGAGAGAAACTCACCAAAAGCGCGATCGCCCTCCAGCACGCCAGCACCCCCGAACTTCGTCAAGCCTACCGCACCGAACTCGAAAACACCTTTACCCTGTGGAGAGACACGCACCAAACCCTACAAACCGGAGATCCGCAACAGCATCTCCCGCCCCCCCCCATCCCCGAAATTCGCCACCAATGGGAGGCGATCGCCCCTAGCTATCAAGCCCTGCTTCGAGCCACCCAAGAGATTTTAGACAATCCCCAAACTAGCCCCAACGTTAATATCGATAGCCGCGTTCAAACCCTGCTGGCTCATGAAGCAGACTTTAGCGCCCGCATGGAAGCGATCGCCAACCAGTACCACCAAGCAGCCAGCCAACATCTAGGCGAAGTTCAACAAATTCAGCGCAATCTTCTCTATGCAATTCTCGCCCTCTTATTCCTCGAAGGATTATTAATCTTTGCCCCAACCCTTTGGCAACTGCGCCGTCATATCGCCGCCCTCAAACAAGCCGAAAGCCACAACGCCAGCATCGCCAAAGAACTGAAGCGTAAAAACACCGCCCTCGACTTAGCCTTACAAGAAGCGCAGTCTGCAACCCGTCTCAAATCCGAATTTCTCGCCAACATGAGCCATGAAATTCGCACTCCCATGAACGGCGTCATTGGCATGACAGGGTTACTCTTAGATACCGAACTCGATGAAGAGCAACTCGAATACGTCGAAACCATCCGCACCTGTAGCAACTCGCTACTCACCATCGTTAACGATATTCTCGACTTCTCGAAAATTGAAGCGGGCAAACTGGAACTGGAAACCCAACCGTTTAACCTGTACGATTGCGTGGAAGACTCGCTCGATTTACTGGTGGCTCAAGCCGCAGATAAAGGCCTCAACCTTGCCTATCTGATTCCTCCAGGAACGCCTTCGACCCTGATTGGCGATATCACCCGCCTCCGACAAATATTGGTGAACTTAGCCGCAAATGCCGTTAAATTCACCGCCCAAGGTGAAGTCGTCGTTTCGGTGAATGCCCGTCCGTTGCATCTCGCGAAAAACGGTCAACCTCAAGAGGAAGGCGCAGGCTGGTATGAAGTCCATTTTGCCGTAAAAGATACCGGAATTGGCATTCCCGAAGACCGCAAAGATCGTTTGTTTCAATCGTTTTCTCAGGTTGATGCTTCCACCACGCGTCACTATGGCGGAACCGGGTTAGGGTTAGCCATCAGTCGGCGTCTGAGCGAATTGATGGGCGGGAAGATGTGGGTAGAAAGCGTAGAAGGTCAAGGCTCAACGTTCCATTTTACGATTGTGGCTGAGTCTGCGGAGAGTCCCCAAGCGGCTTATTTGAGCGATCGCGTTCCGCAACTGCAAGGCAGACAACTCTTGGCGATCGCCGCCAATCTCACCAACCAACAAATTATCCGCCAGTACGCCCAGCAATGGGGAATGAGCGTGCAAGCCCTAGAGAGCTATAGCGCGGCGCTGGTGTGGTTAGAACAAGGAAATACTTGCGATGTGGCGATTGTCGATGCTGAAATTCTAGAATCTCAAGCCATTGCGCCGAGCGATTATCCCTTCGCGATCGCGGCGTTGACCTATTTAGGACAAAACCTCGATTCCCGCAAGGAACGCTGCACGAATCGCTCCTCAGAGTGGGCGGCGTATTTAACCAAACCCCTAAAACCCAGGCAGCTTTATGAAACCCTCGCCGATCTGTGCGTTGCGACCGAACCTGCGGGCGTTAGAAGTCGCCCCAGTCTGCCAACGTCTCCGTTTGACGCCAGCGATCGCCCTTTAAAGATCCTGCTGGCTGAAGATAGCGTTGTCAACCAACGGATGGTCTTGCAACTTCTCCAAGGTTTGGGCTATCGCGCCGATGTGGTGGGGAATGGCTTGGAAGTCTTAGAAGCTTTGTGTCGCCAACCTTACGATCTGGTGCTAATGGATATTCAAATGCCGGAGATGGACGGGTTTCAAGCAACGGAGTGTATTGTCAACTCTTGGCCGCTGAACGCCACCTCGGTTGAATGTAGCGCGTCCCCCCATTCGCGCTTAAAACCCCATCCGGCCCCCTCGCGCCCTCGGATTGTGGCCATGTATGCCAGCGCCTTAGAACGCGACTTGCAACGCTGTCTAGCTGCCGGAATGGATGACTATTTGAGCAAGCCCGTCCGGTTAGAAGCCCTGCAAGCCGTGCTAGAACGCTGTTTAGCAAAACCGACTTTGATCGGAAATTGCTAGGGAGGGTTAACTGATGCTGAGTTGTTCGCTATTGACTTGAGCGCAGCCTTTTTCGGATTTAGCGATCGCGATCGCTCGATCTAACTCAGAACGCCCTTTCACCTGGCCTTTGAGAACAACGGTTCCCC
This sequence comes from Desertifilum sp. SIO1I2, assembly GCA_010672635.1. Classification (GTDB taxonomy): domain Bacteria; phylum Cyanobacteriota; class Cyanobacteriia; order Cyanobacteriales; family Desertifilaceae; genus Desertifilum. Next base: position 26,220 of record JAAHGE010000003.1, read on the forward strand.
CGGCTTGAGCCACCCACACCGAATTCAACCCGGCCGTTCTCAGGCTTCGTTCGACCCGTTGCGCCAATCCACTTTCATGATATTGCCCATCGGTGCCAATTCTCTCTGGAGGAATGTTGGGAGACTGTACCGATTGGGACATAATGGGCGTTTGTTGGCGATCGACTAAACTATTGGCGCGAACCACTAAACTTTTAGCCACCGTTTGAATGCCTGTATGCTCGAAGTAGTTGGTGGTTTGATCTAAAAAAGCAGCGACAAAATCTAATTTGTCATCCGCAAACTGAATCGTATTGCCTAAGTGGCTGATAATTGACTGGGGCGTCACCCCCGTACGCGCGACCAAACCGCTCATCCAGCCTTGAACTGCATTCAGACTCTCCCGCACAAAACCGAGTTTGCTGGCGTTATTCTCTCCTGGGATAAAGCTGCTGACGGCTGCAAAAGCCGGGTTCTGTTCGAGAACGGAGCCATTGTCATTATCGATGACGCTATGAATCTTACTTAAGAAATTGGGGCCGAGGGGCAAGACTGCATCAATGCAGACTAAGGCCGCCATCCGCATTAAAGCCGAATCTTGGTAATTTTGCGACAGGGCATTGGCAAATTGACTGGGGTTGGGGGAAATGCCATTGAGTCTGGAGAAAGCTAGCAGTTCAACAGCTATTTTTAAACCCAGATCGACGGATTGCAAGACATCAGCTTTCGGGGTGAGTTGGTTGAGAACGGAGAGAAAACCAATTTTTTCGCCCACCTTATTCGCCATTGCTGCGGTTCCCAAAGCAATATCGGCTTTATCGATAGTTTGGTAGAGGCGCACCGCAAATTGATAGGGTTCTTTGGGGTCTTGATACAATAGCGTCGCGCGATCGCGGATTTGCTGAATGCGCCCCGGATCGGTTTCTCCCGTTACCGATCGGATCGTGGCATCAAACCCGACAAGATTATTCCACTGACCCGGAACGACAAAATCTAGCGCCCGCAGCACCTTCACCGCCAGCGCGGCCGGGTCGCGCTGGCGGCGCAGTGGCGACATTACCGCAACTATCTCGAACTGCTGTTCTCGCCGCAGTTACCCGATGTGATGGGGAAGAACTTATTGTCGCCGTTAATGTGGGGACGGAACCCGCCAAATTCCTTTTTGAGGTCAATTCCCTTAAAACCCAACCCCAACAATCCATCTACGGTTCTGGCGAAGCCACTTGGACAGATGGACTCACGCTTTCATTACCTGCACGCAGCGGCTCGATCTTAGCTTAACTGAGAATTGGGAATTGGGGAAGAAGAGGGTGGGGGGATGGGGGGAAGAAGGGAGTTGGAAATTGGGAGTTGGGAGTTGGGGGAAGAAGGTAAATCGGCTATTGTTCTAGATACCTACTCAGCACTGCTTCGCAGAAGCTAGCGCAATAGCACCCCTTTTCCCACTCAGAACTCAGAACACCGCTACTTGATGTGCAAGCTACGGAACTTTGCACTTGGTACTCCTTTTCCTTCTCGGAACACCGCTACTTGATGTGCAAGCTACGGAACTCGGAACTTTGCACTCTTTCCCCCCATCCCCCCATCTCCCCATCCCCCCACCCTCTTCTCACTCAGCACTTTACACTCAGCACTCACTTCCCACTCGGAACTCGGAACTCGGTACTTTGCACTCTCATCCCCCCTCCCGTTAAGTAGATTGCTGAATCACAATAGGTAATAAGGCACTCTGATGATACGGGCTATTGAAAGGGGAGGAGGCTTGCATGTATGTGTATCGGACAAGTCGATTTAATCAGAAAGCTGAGGCGTTTGGATTGCGATCGCATCTCGATCGCTTAGAGTTAGAACTAGAAAGCCTGAGCTTTCAGGAGGTGCAGGCGCACTTTAAGCGCTTGTATCCCTATCTCAAACGCAAGGCGGATAATAATCTGCGGTTAATTGCCAAAATTGTCAGAGTGGAGGAGACTCCGGTACTCTGTTTGCTGGATATCTTTAAGCGGGGCGATCGCGAGTATGAGGTGTTTCTCAAAAATCGTCAAGCCTACGGACAGCAACACTTAGAACCCCTGTTAAAAGACGCTCAATTGCGCCAGTGGCTCCTAGAACGCCTCTCTAATACGCCTGGAACCTCAGCAATCCCCCCCATACAGACTCGCCCAGAACTGCTTCCCTGGTTCGATCCGCCGGGTTGGAAGCGCAATACTCAAGAGGCGCTTATCTATGAAAGCGAGGTGTGGTTAAGCTACTTTAAGCAACCGGAAAACCGCAATTCTCAACACTATCAGCGGTTTAATGAGTTACTGATCGCCCTCATTGAGCAAGCAACACCTTGGGAAGCAGCGACGGATTGGCCGGGAGTCATGCTTGAGTGCGACTCTCAGCGAGAACATTATATCCTGTTAAGCCGGATTCTTACGGCGGACGATCCTCCCCAAAATATTATCTTTTTATTAGCACCGTTTACCCATCAGCCAACGCCCGATGAAATTCGGGAGGTAGGGTTAAAAAATCATTTATTGAATGCTGGACGAAATATCTTAGCTGCACCTGTCTCTATTCATGAAATTAGAGCTAGAGCGAGGCGAGCTTATCCCAGTTATATCCTATTGTGCGATAACTGGCTGGCTTTGGATGGGACTAAGGAAATGAATCTGGCCCTTTCAGCAGAAGAAGAGGCTATTTTACACTCGGTTTCCCAAGCTACCTCTGCTCAGAATTCTTTACCCCTGTTCCTCAACGGTCGGGCGGGTAGCGGTAAGTCTACCATGCTCTTTTATCTGTTTGCAGACTATTGCTATCGCAAGTTTTATCCGAAGTCGGGACAAGAACTTCCGGGCGAACCTTTGTTCCTAACTTATAATGAGCGATTGCTCGATGTTGCTAAAGATAAGGTCTATCAAATTCTCACGTCCCATCATCGATTTGTGATGGAGATTAAAGACCGCTCCACCATTCCTAGTCTTGAGGGATACTTTCAGCCGTTTCAAAAGTTCTTGCTGAGGTTGCTACCGCCAGAAGTTAGCCCTAATTTTACCTTAGAAAATTATATTTCTTTTCATCGCTTTAAGCAACTCTATCGCCGATGTTCTTTGCCAAGTGCAAGGCGCTATTCTCCTGAGCGGTGTTGGCACGCGATCCGCACGTTTATTAAGGGATATGGTTTGACTGAAGTGACGCCAGAGGAGTATCAAGAGGAGGTTCCTCGCAAAGAAAGAACGGTTCCGATTGAGCAGTTTGAGGACATTTATGAAATTTGGAAGCAATGGTATGAAAAATTGTTATTAGAGTGGGGATATTGGGACGATCAAGATTTAGTTAAAGCGGTTCTAAATTGCGATGTCTATGAGGCTAAATATACGGCTATTTTCTGCGATGAGGCGCAAGACTTTACGCGATTAGAGTTGCAGTTAATTCTGCGATTATCTATTTTTTCACGTTACGATTTGGCGGGATATCGACCCATTTATAGTCTACCGTTTGCGTTTGCTGGCGATCCGTTTCAAACATTGAATCCCACTGGATTTCGTTGGGAAAGTTTCCAAGCGGCTTTTTATAGCGAGGTGATTCATGCTTTAGATCCAACCGAGAAGTTAAATCTTGGGATGAATTTTCAAGAATTGGAATTTAACTATCGCTCCTCCTCGCCAATTGTACAGTTTAATAATTTAATTCAGTTGTGGCGCTATTTGCTGTTCGACTTGCAAAGAATTAATCCCCAAACCATTTGGCGTTCGGGAGACTTAGAGCCGAAAAAGTTTATTTTGCAGGAGAATGTTTTTCTAGAAGAATTGAGGAGTTATATTCAAGATACGATTGTGATTATTCCTTGCGAAGAAGGAGAAGAAAGTAATTATATTCGTAAAGATGAGATTTTATCGGCAATTTTTACCCAGTGGGAAGATGGCGACTCGCCGAAAAATGTGTTAAGCGCGATCGCAGCCAAAGGCTTAGAATTTAAACGGGTAATTCTCTATAAGTTTGGAGAGTCTTGCGATGCCAAGTTTGGGCAGTTTTTACAAACAGCGATCGCGCTTAACTCTGATGTTACAGAACCCCATTTAGAAATTGAGTATTTTTTTAATAAGTTATATGTCGCTGCCAGTCGCGCCATTGAACGCTTGTTTATTATTGATTCCATTAAAGGCGATCGCCAACTCTGGCAGTTTGCAAGTAACCTCAGCTATTTGAACTCTTCGGCATTAGAAGCTAAAATCTCTTCGATCTGGAAAACCAGAGTGCGATCGCTGCAACTGGGAACCCCCGATAGCGCCCAAGAGTTGCGCGAAGACGATCCGGAGTCCATTGCGATCGCCTTTGAACAAGAAGGCTTAAACTCCCAAAATCCCAAACTCCTGCGTCGCGCCAAACGCTATTATTCAGATATTGGTAAAATTAACCAAGCTGCGGTTTGTGAAGCTTGGGCGAAGCGTTACGAACAAGAGTTTACCTTAGCGGGAAAGGCTTTCTTAGAATTGGAACTTCCCCAACTCGCTTGGGAATGCTTCTGGGAAGGGCTATGCTGGTTGGAATTAGCCCAATGGTATCGCAACTATCCCCAAGAACGACCCGCAGAAAAGCCCATTGTTGACTTTATGGCAGAAGCTAGTCATACGCCCGAAAACTTGCTAGCGTTTACCCAGTTTCTGCATCTGCAAATTAACGAACAGCAACTTGCAGATCGACGGTTTAGCAAACAATGGCAAAAAGCGATCGCGCATTACACGCAGCAAATTAGCCAATTATGCCACCAGGATACCCCTAGTTTAACCGATCGCGATTGGCAAACCTGCGGTGAAGTCGCGATCGCCTTTAAACCATCGGGTTTCCCGAATGCGTCTGTGACGGCGGGACATTGTTTCTACCGCGCCCAAAACTATCGAGAGGCGATAGAGTGCTATCAACAACACCCCCCCTATCCTGCTGAATATTATCTCGCCCAAGCCTTAAATGTGGGTTTCCCGGAAGGGTTAGCCGAATTAGAAAAAGCCAGCGATGCTACTCTTTTAGAAGAACCAAGCGTTGCAGATCGGATTTATCAGGAGTGGAAAGCCGCGCATCGACCTCAAGACCCCTTGTGGTTAAAGACGGTTGCCCCTATTTTAGAGAAAAAGCAGCGCTTTGAGAGTGCTTTACAAGCTTATATTCAACTTGATAGCTTTGTTAAGGCTAAACTCTGCTTTGAACGGTTAGCCGCCACGCACTTACCATTTCGCGATCTGCGGTTGTGGGTACGCTATCTGTTAGATCGGCACTATTGGTTAGAAGCGATCGCCACCTTGGAAAAGTATATCCCCCGCGTCAGTGCTTCGGAGTATGCCAAGTTACGTTTAGAGTGCGATGCGGTCTACTTTTTTGCGGGTGCTGCCTCGGTTGGGGATAAAATAGCGGTGAGCGATCGCAAGCGCTACGAAACCTATATTAAAAATCGTATCCTGGCTAACCCCGACTGGCAAAATCACCTCTACGTACAGCATATTGGCATTGCTTTAGAAAAAATCGGCGGTTTGGGAGTGACGCTTTCTTTCTATCAAGGCTATTGCGAAGATACTCATCTCGAACCCCAGTTGCGCCACTGGATGCGAGAACGTTGGTTAGTCACCAAAAAGAAGCAAGAAGCCTATCACCGCAATAAGGGTAAAAATATTAAAGCGGAGTCTAACCACCGCGAAGTTGTGGAAAAATCTCAAGAGTGGGGGGTAACGCTAACCCAACTTCCGTTTGCTCCGCCTGCCCCTCCAACGGAAAGGCCTGCTAAAGTAACGGAAGATGCGCCAAGGCTTCCGGTTCGCGAAACGCCAAGAAGCACGCCGCAAACTGGTGAGGTTCAACAGTTTCGCCTGCGCCATCTGAGTATCCGGGTGATGAAAGCCACTCGCCAAATTGCGATCGCCGATCGTCTCAATCGCTCCCAAGTGCGGGTAGACTTGGCTAATCTGCGTTTAATTATGGGTGGCGTGACGGTGGAAATGCAAGCTTGCGATAACTTGCGAGTGACGCTAGCTGAAAGTGGCTATCAACTGATCGTTATTTCTCCTACCCAAGTGCAACTTCAGGTTACAGGAGAGGAAACCCCATTCGTGATTGAATGGTATGGCCCTACGGAGACAGGTTAGGACGCTATAGTAGGGAGAGAGAAGAGTTCAATAATCTGTATATCCGCTCCTTATAGTTACGACCTTCGCACAAAAGCAATCGAAGCAGTCCAATGAGGTGAACGCAAAAGTGCCGTATGCCGAATGTTAAAGATTAGCCGCAACACCTTAAATCTGTGGCTGCAACGGAAAGCGGAAACCGGAGACTATCAAGCCATCAGCGGGTTTCAAAAGGGAAGTGGGCATAAAATCACCGATCGAACGCTTCTAGGCGCTGAAGTCGGTTAAACGAACTGAGCGAGTCAGTTGGATTGCCGCTCTTAAGGACGGGAATTTGTTGGCTCCAATGACCTTTGTCGGCGCTTGTAATCGTGACTTGTTTGAGCTGTGGTTAGAGCAGTGTTTGCTACCGCAACTCCAACCCGATGATGTGATTGTGATTGACAATGCCACCTTCCATCACGGTCAAGCGATCGAGGAGATTGTGGCACAAGCAGGATGTGAAATTTGGTATTTACCGCCTTATTCTCCTGATTTGAATCAGATTGAGCATTGGTGGTTTGTGCTCAAGAATTGGATGCGACAACGGTGGAACGAGTTTGTCAGCTTTCGCGATTGTGTTGATACCGCTTTCAAAATGTGTCCTAATGTGCTTTCGTAAAGCTATACAACTGGAATCTCTAGCAGAGGTGTTGTTGGATTTCTCGACCTTGGCGGATTTGGAGTTATGGTTGGCGAACCTGGAACAATAGGAATGGCAGATTAGACGAGATCGAGAATCGCGGCTATTTAGCGTGCAATAGCTTTGCGAGTTGATTAACTAAGGCCTCTTGACCAAAACCTGCGATCGCCTCTTGACGGAGAAATTGACCGTCGCAGCGTCGATCTTCCCCTTTGAGGATCTCGATGCAAGCTTCAGCCACTGCATCCGGATCGCGGTGGGGGACTTGCCAGCCTAAACGCCCATCTTGTAAGGGGTCAGCAGAACCATCGCTATTACCTGATAAGACGGGAACGCCACAGGCCATTGCTTCTAGATAAACAATGCCAAATCCTTCTTGAGAGGGCATGATATAGGCATCGGCAACGCGATAATGGTCTACTAAGTGTTCGGTGGGGACAAATCCGGCAAAGACAACGCGCGAGCTAACGCCTAAATTTTGGGCAAGTTGGGCTAACCTCGGTTGGTCGTCACCGCGCCCAATCACCAAATACTTGACTTCTGGAAAGATTTGTGAAATGCGGGGCAAGGCGCGAATTGTTACATCTACACCTTTGTAGATATCGCCCGGCCACAACCGCGCCACCGTCATGAGAACCTTAGCACCGGCAAGGTTGTAACGTTCGATTAAATGCTGGGGTTTGGGGCCTGGGGTAAAGACTTCGCCATCAATCGCACAGGAGAGCATATCGAACTTTTGGGGTTCAACTTGGTTGGCTTGGCTGGCGCGATCGCGACTATAGCGGCTAATCGTCCAAACCCGATCGGCGCGTTGCAAGGCTTGGCGATCCGCTACGGGCAAGGTTTCCCACACCTCTTTGCCATAGGTCAAAACGGTATAAGGAATTCCCAACGGCTGACAGAGCATTCGCACCAGTGGGGCTAAATTAATGTGACCGCAAAAAACCCGCTGCGGTCGTCGCAACAGCAGCGCAGACCCCAACGCCGCCCCCAACCGAATGCGACCTCGCCATGCTGGATCGTCCTTAAAATAGCGAAATTGCAGTTCTGGATGTCCCTCAAAGGGGTTAATGCAGCCTTCCCCATCCCGCAGTAAAAACACCTCAGCCTGCCGGTGGGGTTCTCTTTGGGCTAGCTTTAGATACGCTCGGAAAATGTCTTTAACATAAGACTGAATTCCGCCTTCGCGCTCAAAGATTTCTAAAAAAACAAATAAATCCACTGCTGTCTATTACTCAAAGCCTGAGTTTCACAAAAACCGACGGTCTATTCGACGATGTACTGCGATCCGGTCTGCAAGCGTTGTAGATCTTTTAGCACCATTTTTTCTAACAGTTGCTCGAAACTGACTTTGGGTTCCCAATTTAATTGACGTTTGGCTTTACTAGGGTCAGCCACGAGATGAAAATGTTCGTCCGGTCGCAGCAAGTTGGGGTTAACGGTGACGTAGCGCGTCCAATCTAAACCCACGCAATCAAAGGCGGCGGTCACTAATTCTCGAACGCTGTGGAGTTGTCCGGTACCAATAACATATTCTTCGGGTTCGTCTGCTTGCAACATGCGCCACATCGCTTCAACGTGATCGCCTGCATATCCCCAGTCGCGCTTGGCGTCTAAATTGCCCATTTCAAGAACCTGAGTTAAACCCAGTTTAATGGATGCAGCCGCAATAGAGACTTTGCGAGTGACGAAGTTGGCGGGACGCCGAGGTGACTCGTGGTTGTATAAAATTCCGCTACAGGCGAATAAGCCATACCGCTCGCGCTGATGTACCATTGTCCAGTGCGCGTGTAATTTGGCGGCGGCGTAGGGGTTTTTGGGGCGAAATGGCGTGTTTTCGTCTTGGGGCGATCGGTCTACGTCGCCAAACATTTCGGAACTGCTGGCTTGGTAGAATCGGGTTTTCAAGCCGGCGTGTCTAACGGCGGTGAGGAGGCGGGTGGCGGTTCCGGTGACTAAATCGAGGGTTGCTAGGGGGTCGTTCCACGAGTCGGGGACGAAACTGGGGGCCGCGAGGTTATAGATTTCGTTGGGTTGCAGTTGTTTGACCGCTTCGGTGAGGGCTTCGCTATCAGTGAGTTGGAGTGCGTAAATTTCGACCTGATTGGCTAAAGCGCCGAGTTTGGTTAAGCTGTTCTGTCGATTGGGGGGGACTAAACCCACAACGCGATAGCCTTTTTCTAATAACAGACGGCTGAGATAATAGCCATCTTGACCGGTAATCCCTGTAATCAGTGCTGTTTTCGCCATCCTTGCTATGAATCTCCTGAAGCATTTAATCTGCGGTCGGCGCAAGTGACGCGATCGCCCTGATGGGTAATGGGCGACTTCCAAAAAGGTGGGTTGTTCGCGAGACATTGGGGACAACATCCACCTGCGATCGCTTCCGTCAAAGCTCCAATCTCTGCATTTTAGCCAAGCACCTTCAACTGCTGCCAAATCCTAGCAAAGAATACCGGAGAACGGAAATCCCAACCGGACTGAGTTTAATTTAGCTTTTAGAAACTCTCAACAGTTGCTTCACAATGGATAAACAATTGCGATCGTCTGGATAGCGTTCGTAACGGACGCGATCGGCTAGGCGTCGCAGCAAGAACCAGCCATAACCCCCTTCGCGGAGTTCCCCAGGTTCTGGTTCTTTTAAACCGTCAGGATTAAAAGGTTGACCGCGATCCCAAATCCGGATCTCTAGACGATCTTCCCAAAGGGTCAATTCAATCTCGATGGGGGTTTCCGGCGAGAGGTTGTGATGGGCGTGACGCACTGCATTGGTAAATCCTTCAGCCAAGGCAAGTTGCAAGCGATACAGTTGATTTTCTGGCCAGACGCGTTCTTGAAGATTGTCCTCCCAAAATTGCTCAAACCACTCTTGTACCTGGTTGAGGAGGCTCAGATCGCTTTTGACGGTCAGGTAGGCTTGCTGCAACATGGCACTCCATTTTGCCAAAACAATTGACGCCTGTTAGTGTTGCTCAGAAGTTGGCTTTTCCTCTGGTCAACTGACAGGCGTCAAGCAAGTCTGGAACTGTTGGTTTAGAACAGACCCAAAGTGAACGATTTGTCAATGGGGAAGGTAGCGCCAACGCCCAACCAGAGGGTAATTAGCGTACTCACCAAAAAGACAGTGGTTGCGACTGGACGCCGGAAAGGGTTCTGGAACTTGTTGACGCTTTCAATGAAGGGCACCAACATCAGTCCTAGGGGAATCAGTCCGGTTAAGACAATTCCCAACAGTTTGTTGGGGATCGTCCGCAGAATTTGGAAGGAGGGATATAAATACCACTCCGGTAAGATTTCTAGAGGCGTTGCGAAAGGATTAGCTGGTTCGCCCACCAATGCTGGATCGAGGACAGCAAGGGCTACAACACAGCCAATTGTACCTAGAATTACGACGGGGAAGATGTACAACAGGTCATTCGGCCAAGCAGGTTCGCCGTAGTAGTTATGACCCATGCCTTGTGCTAACTTTTCCCGCAACTTGGGATCGGTAAGATCGGGCTTTTTGATAGTTGCCATAACGGTGCTCTCGTGGTTGAGGTCAATAAGATCGTTCAGCGGGTGAGAATGTCGGATTCTCGTTTGAGTTTACAACGGACCAGAAATACCCTGCTTGCGAATCATCAAGAAGTGTAACAGCATGAAGACTGCAATTAGCCAGGGTAAAACAAAGGTATGAAGGCTGTAGAAACGGGTGAGGGTGGATTGACCCACGCTGGTACCGCCCCGCATTAACTCAACAATGGTGCCACCGACAACGGGGATTGCATCGGGTACGCCACTCACGATTTTAACCGCCCAGTAGCCGACCTGATCCCAAGGCAGAGAGTAGCCAGTTACGCCGAAGGAAACGGTGATGACTGCCAGAATGACGCCAGTCACCCAAGTCAGTTCGCGGGGTTTTTTGAAACCGCCAGTCAGGTAAACCCGGAAGACGTGCAGAATCATCATCAACACCATCATGCTGGCAGACCAGCGATGGATGGAGCGAATTAACCAACCAAAGTTAACGTCGGTCATCAGGTACTGAACGGAAGAAAAGGCTTCGGTTACAGTAGGTTTGTAGTAAAACGTCATGGCGAATCCAGTGGCAAACTGGATTAAGAAGCAAGTCAGCGTGATGCCTCCCAAGCAATAGAAAATATTAACGTGGGGAGGGACGTACTTGCTACTAACATCGTCAGCAAGAGCCTGAATTTCGAGGCGTTCTTGAAACCAGTTATATAGTTTGGAGTCTGTTACCTGTTTGGTAAACATGAAGCAAGGGGTCCTAAAAATGCATTGCCTTGGAGTGACATACTCCCAACGCTGGGGTCGTTGGGTGGACGTGAGGGGCGTTCAGCGTACCCAGTACAGGGAATGGCTAAACAGTCCGCTAGAGACAACAAATGCTCTGCCACGCCTTTGAACATTGCTTTGGTGTATGTTCGTCCGTTCTCTAAAAAATGTAACATAGCCAAAAGATTAAAATACTTGTTACAGATTGTTATGTTTAAGCGAATTTTTCAGGTGGTTTTCTGGCTGTTGCTACCAATGGCGATCGCCGCTTTGAGTTTTAGCTCTCCTGCCTATGCCCTAACGGACGAGCAGAAGCTGTTTAATGAGGTATGGCGGCTGGTGGATCGTTCCTATGTCGATGAAACCTTTAATCACCAAAATTGGTGGCTGGTTCGCCAGAAGGCGCTGAGTAAACCGTTTGCCAATCGCGAGGGATACGCGGGGATTTAGTATTAGCGATGCGATCGCCGCTCAGAATCCCCGCGTATCCAAATTGGGAATCTCCTGCTTCTCGCGAGGCAGCTTAGAAAACTCTCGACGCAGTAAGGTCAGCGTTTCTGGGTCTACCCGACCCGTGACGCGCAAGCCGTACTGAGTTTGCGCCTTCCGAATCGCCTCTTTGGTCGCAGAACCATAAATGCCATCAATAGTGCCTGAATAGTAACCTAATCCGCCCAGTAACTGCTGAAACTCTTCCGGTTCATAAACAACCATACTAAAGGTTGCGGCTCGCGTAGCGACTGGGGTAGCCTTTCCGGTATTCTGACTTAACCAAATCTTACTGAGTTCAGCCTCAATTTCGCTTAAAGAAATATCTTTCGGGTCTTGAAGGGCAACAAGTGGTGTGGTCATGGGTGAGTGGTCCGTAGAGAGTGATTACGCATCCGGGGTACATCAGGGTTTACAATCGACGCCAGCGCCGACCATCGCGATTCAGCAGCAATTCTGCCTCCACAGGCCCCCAAGTTCCAGCTTCGTATAGGGGAATTGCATCCGGCGGTGCAGGGGCATCCCAAGCCTGTAACAATGGCGTTAGCACCCTCCAGGAGGCCTCAACTTCATCCCCCCGCGTAAATAGGGTTTGGTCGCCCAACATGCAGTCAATCAGCAAGCGGCTATAGGCATCTGTATTCGGTTGACCAAACGCCGTATCGTAGCGAAAATCCATATCCACCGACCGAGTTCGCAGAGAGTTACCCGGCGTTTTCACCTCAAAGCGCATCGCAATCCCTTCATTCGGCTGAATTCGCAGGGCTAAAACGTTCGGGTTGGCTTGTTTAGCGGCCGACTGAAACATTAAATAGGGGACTTCTTTAAACTGAATCGCAATTTCCGTCACCTTCTTCGGCATTCGTTTACCCGTTCGCAGATAGAAAGGAACGCCTTTCCACCGCCAGTTATCTACATATAGTTTAATCGCTGCATAGGTGGGTGTGGTTGAACCGGGTTCGGCCCCTTCTTCTTGGCGATAGCCAGGAACGGCTTTGCCTTTCATCCAGCCTTCGGTGTATTGTCCGCGAATGGCCGCCATGTCAAGGGTTTGAATATCTGCAAGGCGCGTGGCTTGTACCACTTTCACTTTTTCGTTGCGAATGCTATCGGCATCGAGGGAGTTAGGGGCTTCCATCGCCGTCAGCGAGAACAGTTGCATCAGGTGGTTTTGCACCATATCTCGCAGGGCCCCGGAGGACTCGTAGTAGCCAGCGCGTCCTTCTAAACCGACGGTTTCTGCTACTGTGATTTGGACGTGATCGACAAATTGCCGATTCCACAAGGGTTCAAAGATGGCATTGGCGAAGCGAAAGACCATCAAGTTTTGGACGGTTTCTTTGCCGAGGTAATGGTCGATGCGGTAAACCTGATCCTCAGAAGAGACTTGGCGAACCACGCGGTTCAGGTCTTTTGCCGATTGCAGGTTGCGCCCAAAGGGTTTTTCAATCACCAGGCGTTGCTTTTTCGGGTCTGCTAGCATTCCGGCTTCCCCCAATTGCAGGGCGGCTTCGCCAAAGAAGCGGGGGGCGACAGACAGATAAAAGACGCGGTTTCCTCGCGTTCCCCGTTGTTCGTCGAGTTCGTTTAAAAAGGCTTTGAGTTTTTGATAGCTTTCTTGTTTGTCGATGTCGCCAGGGCAGTAGAATAAGCCTTTAGCAAATTCTTGCCAAACTTCTTCGCTACCGAGTCCCCCGCCATATTCAGCCACCCCTTCTCGCATTTGTTCGCGGAAGTAGTCATGAGACCAATCGCGACGCGCAACTCCAACGATGGTCAATTCTGAGGGGAGTTTGCGTTCCAGCATCATTTGATAAATGGCTGGAACGAGTTTGCGTTGGGTGAGGTCGCCTGATGCACCAAAGATTACGAGAATTTGCGGTTCGGGGATGCGGTCTTGTTGCAGTCCGACGCGCAGGGGATTTTCTAGGAGTGTTACCATAAGTTGCGACTTTAAGAGCTTGTGAATGGGAAATGGCTAAGGGTGAGGCTAACATCAGTTAACCTTTTACCATTAGCCATTGGAGCAATTCGTCAAGATTTAGACAGTTGCGAGTTGTTTGACTTTTTTCTCTAGGGATTGCATGAGGGATTCAAAGGGTTGAATGAATTTATCAATGCCCTCGTCGAGTAGTTCTGCCATAACGCTATCGAGTGCGATGTCTGCATCCGGGAGGGATTCTAGCAGAGTGTAGGCTTCCTCAATGTTCGTTTCGATGCGGTTGGCAACATCGCAGTGGTCGGCGCAGGCTTCGATGGTGGAGGGGGGCATAGTGTTGACGGTATCGGGGCCTACGAGTTCATCGACGTACATGACATCGCTGTATTCGGGGTTTTTGGTGCTGGTGGAGGCCCACAGGAGGCGTTGAACGTTTGCGCCTTTTTCGGTGAGGGCTTGAGCGCGATCGCTCTCCACAATCTTCTTATACTCTTGATAGGCGATTTTGGCATTGGCGATCGCCACTTTGCCTTTGATCTTCTGTAACTCGGCTTTGCGGTTAATATCTTCAACGCCTTTTTCTAAGAGATTGTCGATATGGTCGTCAATTTTGCTATCAATCCGCGAGAGGAAGAAGCTAGCCACCGAAGAAATCTTGCTGATATCTTCGCCCTTTTCGGCCCGCTTTTCTAAACCGCGAATATACGCCCAAGCGGTTTCTTTGTAGCTATCGACGGAGAACAACAGGGTGACGTTAACGTTAATCCCTTCGGAAATCACCTGTTCAACGGCGGGTAAGCCTTTATCGGTGCCGGGAATCTTAATCATCACATTGGGACGACCAATGGCTTGATAATAACGCCGCGCTTCTTTAATGGTGGTTTCGGTATCGTGGGCAATATCGGGCGGGACTTCGATGCTGACGTAACCATCCAAGCCGTCGGTTGAGTCGTAGATGGGGCGCAGAATATCGCAGGCGTTGCGAATATCGCTAAATACCAGGGACTCGTAGATTTCTTGAACCGATTTTTTGGCTTTAATCCCAGCTTCGATATCGGCATCATAAAGCTGATTGCCGGCGATCGCCTTTTCAAAAATACTGGGATTGGAGGTAATTCCTTGAATTTCTCCCTCCTCCACCATTCTCTTGAGTTCGCCTGACTCAATTAAGTCGCGAGTCAGGTTATCCATCCAAATACTTTGACCGTAAGCGGCAATTTCTAACAAATGATTGCTTGTCATAACCTTGAAAGATTCTAATGTTTACAAATTTCGATGAGCTTGCTTTAATCTTTTATTTCTCAAAGAGTTTCTACTTCACAGACGAAGGTTGTCGCGAAGACTTCATGAACGATTCCACCAAAGCCACATCTTCGGTACTGCCAACTACCAGAGGCGTTCTTTGGTGTAGCTTTTCGGGCACCACATCGAGAATATCCTGAGTTCCCGTACTCGCCCGCCCTCCTGAGTGTTCCATCAAAAATGCCAGCGGCGCAGACTCATACAGCAAGCGGAGTTTTCCCTCCGGCTTTTTGGTTGTTCCCGGATACAGGAAAACGCCCCCTTGGAATAAAATGCGGTGAAAATCTCCCACTAACGCCCCACCATAACGGGCGGTATATCCTTCCTGGCGATGGACGTAGCGAATATACTCGCGCATCGGTTCGTCCCATTGCCAAAAGTTGCCTTCATTGACGCTGTAAATTGACCCATGCTGCGGCGTTTGGATATTCTCAGTCGATAGAATAAATTCGCCTAAACTGGGGTCTAAGGTGAAGGCGTGAACGCCCCGACCAATGGAGTACACCAGCATCGTACTCGGCCCGTAGAGGATATAACCGGCAGCAATCTGTTTGCGTCCGTTTTGCAGCAAGTCCTTCGCCTCCCCGTCGAGATCCATTCCTTCTTGCTGGCGGATGGCAAAAATGGAGCCAACGTTTAAATTGGCATCTAAATTAGAAGAGCCATCAATGGGGTCATACAGTAGCGTATAGCGACCAATCGGACAGTTTTCGGGGATGTAATAGGGGTTCTCCATCTCCTCGGAGGCTAGGCGACAGACTAACCCGCTTTGCTTAAAAACCGAAATGAAGACATCATTGGCGTAGATGTCCATCTTTTTGACAGATTCACCTTGGATGTTGGTTGTCCCTGCAAATCCTAAAACATTTTCCATTAGACCCGAACGGGACAGGTGACGCGATACCAGCTTACCGGCTAGAGCAATCCGGTTCATAATCGCGCTGAGGTCTTGGGCATCTGGGCCGAAACTTTGGAGTTGTTGCAAGACGTGACGCGATAAGGTCATGCAATCCCGATCTAAGGCACGCTCTTCGACTGCTTCAACATGGGTATCTGCCATGCGTTCTCCTCCTAAGATTGTCACCTAGCGGGAGGACATTTTTCAACAAGCACTCCCCCAACAGCGGCAACGCGATCTGCGAACATTGACCCCTTTATCTTAGAGAGGCTAACTCTCAGAGTCGTCTAACCTTTAGATGAAATTTAGATCCCAGCAGCTTCTCGGTAAGGTTAAGTGTTGAGGAATACCAGCGATCGCGCTTGTAGTGACAACTAGGCTTAACCCTTGCCAAACTATAGCGTGAGGAGTTTGTCTGGGATGATGGCAGTTTTCACGGTTCGGTTAACTTGTGACGATCGCGATCTTCGGGGAGTGGGGGCGATCGCACAAACCCTCTAACCCTCTGTTTGATGACAATCTGATGAATTTTGACAAGTCGCCTATCTGATTCAAGGCAAATTATAGAAGCTAGATATGGTGAAAATTTTACCCTACGAGCGGTTTACTATTCAAACTCAAGACTCTTTAGTAGATGTCATTGAGAAGCTAGAGGCTCATGTGGAAGCGCCTAAAGCGTTTCGTTCGTCTTTTTCTCGCAACCATGCGCCTTACCAAGGACGAATTAATATTTCCGGTTTTGAGATTTCTCGAATTATTCATTACCGCAATTCATTTTTACCCATTATTCAGGGGAGATTTGAAAAGTTACCCGCAGGAATGGCAGTTCATGTCACGATGAAGTTGCATCCTTTTGTGATTGGGTTCCTGCTGTTTTGGTGTTCGACTTGGTACAGCGTTACCCTACCGATGTTTATATTGAGTGCTTTCTCTGGGGATATCCCTTGGGAGGGGTGGCTATTTGTAGGATTACCCACGCTGATCTTGATTGTATTCTCGCAGGCATTTTGGTATGAGGCTAATCGCAGCCGTCGCGAACTGACGCAAATGCTTTTAGGAGGGACGTTATCGCAGCCTGTCGAGGAGTTTAATCTGCTGACGCCCAAAAGGATTTTAATTGTTTTAGGGGCGATCGCGATCGCTGCCGTTGCCCTGTTTTGGAATGATTTCTCGGTTGTCCATTATACCGTGTCTGCGGAATCTCAATCTTGTTCCCAGGCGACGGTAACGTCTCCCTATTGCGATTTTAAGGTTGTTCGTACCCTGGAAGGACATCCAAACCTCAGCGCGATCGCGTTGAGTGCAAAGGGTCAAACGCTGGTGAGTGGCGGAACCGATAAGGCGTTGCGGGTTTGGGATGTGGCGACTGGGGAGTTAAAGCGAACCCTACAAAGTGATTCTGGGGTAATTCAGGCGGTGGCGATCGCGCCTAATGGTACAACGGTAGTCAGTGGAAGTGGCGATCGCATGGTTCGCATTTGGGATCTAAACTCGGATCGACCTCCCAAACTCCTTAAAGGTCATTCTAGCGAGATTAATCAGGTGAGAATCTCTCCGGATGGTCAAACCCTGACTAGTAGCAGCAACAATGAGATTAAGATTTGGGATTTGGCGACGGGAGAATTGCAAACCACAATTCCTGATTCAACAACTACTGAAACTTCTATTGGTTCTGTTGCAATCGTTCAGCGCTTTGCCTGTTTGGATCTCAGTCTGGATGGTCAAAAAGCCTTAGTTGAATTAGGTAATAAACTGATGGTTTGGGATTTAAAAACGCACCAACAGTTACACATTAAAGGTGCTAATTTATTTTATCAAACCCTTTCCAATGCTCGCCTCAGCCCGGATGGTCAAACCGTCGCGGCGCTCTCTCATCACAAAAACAGCACCACCCTCAAAATGTGGGATTCAGCAACAGGAAAATTAAAGGCAGAAATCACTTTACCTTTATCTCACAATTGGGGATGGAATCGGCTGAGTTTTGATGGCGATCGCCTTCTTTATAGCACGTCCCAACGGTTATTCGTTTGGAATGCTCAAACCTCCCAGTTAGAAGCCAACCTCGCGCAACCCCAGATGCGACAGCTAACCCTGAGTGCGGATAGAACTGCGATCGCAGGAATTCTTGACACTCAAGAGTCTCAAATTCAAGTTTTACAACGGTTGTAAACTCAGCGATTATACCGCTCTTTCTATCTGACTTTACGGAATCGGAGGGGTCAGTTTGTGAAGTTACACCCTAGCTCAATTTTTGGGGGTTCTCTTCG
>JAAHGE010000030.1 GCA_010672635.1 Desertifilum sp. SIO1I2
ATCGTTATCTTTATAAATTCTTGAAGCCGGGAGAGTTTTGCTACGTGCTGAACCCTCGCCAGATGGGTAAATCTAGCCTGATGGTACGGATGATGCAGCATCTTCAACATGAAGGCTATAGCTGTATCGCCATTGATATGACTCGGATTGGTAGCGAAACTGTCGCCCCCGAACAATGGTACAAAGGTTTAATGGTGGAGTTGTGGAAATCCCTAGAACTCGTCGGGAAAGTCATCTTAAAGCCTTGGTGGAACGAACGCACCGAACTCTCCCCCGTTCAGCTTTTTAGCCAATTTATTGAAGAAATCCTCCTGGTTCATGTCGGGGATGAAGATAACCCCAAATCTCGCCAAATTATCATTTTCCTCGATGAGATTGACAGCGTTCTCGGCTTGAACTTCCCCGTTAATGACTTTTTCGCCTTGATTCGCTCTTGTTATAACCAGCGCAGCCTTAACCCCGAATATCAGCGCTTAACTTTTGCGCTGTTTGGAGTGGCGACGCCTTCTAATTTAATTATCGATCCGCGCCGAACGCCATTTAATATTGGTCAGGCGATTCGCTTGGAGGGCTTTAAAGAGCATGAAGCCCAACCTCTGTTACACGGCTTAACCGAGAAAGTCAGCAACCCGCAAACCGTGCTGAAGGAAATCTTAGCTTGGACCAATGGACAGCCCTTTTTAGCCCAAAAACTCTGTCGGTTTATCGCCAATCAGAGCGACTCGATTCCCACAAACCACGAGGCGATGTGGATTGAGGAGTTAGTCAGAAAATACGCAATTGAGAATTGGGAAACCCAAGACGAACCCGAACATTTTAGAACGATACGCGATCGCCTTTTGTTTGGCCACCCCCAACCCAGCCGCGTTTTAGAACGCTATCAGCAAATTCTCGAACGCGATCGCATTCCCGTTGATGACAGTTCAGAAGTGGAAGAGTTACTCTTATCTGGCTTAGTGATGGAGCAAGAAGGCTATCTGAAGGTGCAAAATCGGATTTACGCCCAGATCTTCGATCGCACTTGGGTGGATCGAACGCTAAGCAATTTAATCGCCTAGGGATTTAAAGCGCGCGGTGGGTTTCCCCTCACTTTGCGTTATGAAAATAATCCTCAAACTGGGCTTGAAGTTGGGGAATCGTTAGATTTTTTGTCCAATACTCCACTAAAGCATGACCAAATGCCCAAGCATTGCGTTCTGGGGGCATAGGATTTTCTAACAATAGCGGCCAGAGGGCCAGTAAGTCAAAATTGCGCCCCCCTTCTTCCCCAGAAACCAGTAGGGAGTAGAGTTCGTAAGCCATTTGTAGCTTACCAATGACGATGGGTAACTGTTCGACGGGAATTTGTTCGGCTAACAGATAAGCCAGTTGTGGCGAACCTGTAGAAACCGTTGAGATGAATTGCAAAACTGGACTTTTGAGTAACGCCGCTAGCCCTTGAGTTGTCGCCATTTGGAACGTGAAGCGATCGATAATTTGAGCGGCGGCGAGGGTGCGGGCGTCTAAGTCTCGCAAAAATCGGGCTAAACGCAGTTGTTTGGCTGGCGCGATCGCTTCTACTAAACTTACAGATAACAGATCGATTCCCCATTGCTTGCGCCCCGTTTGGCTGTCGCCCGTGACGATGGGTAAAACGCGATCGCAATATTCCCCCAACAATTGCGCCCGGTATTCTGTCGCCTCGCGGATGGCTTTCTCTTTAGGGCGATCGCCCCATTGCCAATTATAGGGCGGCTCCCACTCGCGAATCGGTCGCAGGCGATCCACCTGAGTCACAATGGCAATGACTGGGAAATCTTCTCGATCCGCCTTCATCTCCTTGAGAAAGTCCACATCCATTTGCAGCGCCGGATCGAGGGCGGGAGTTACCAACAGCAGCAAATCCGCATTTTGTCCGTAGTCAAGCACCAACTCGCGTAAATCTTCCCGGTTGACTTGTTCGTATCCCGGCGTATCCCATAGGGTGAGGATTTCTCCGCTTTGGCTTTCCCAATGGTAATTTTGAATGCGATCGGTACTGGGTAAAACATCCACCGCTGCGCGTTCGGCTTGAAATAAGGTATTAATCAAACTGCTCTTCCCCGCCCCAGTACGCCCCACCAACAGGATGCTAACCGGCTTTTGGGCTACCTTTTCCGGCGGTTCCGCAGCAGAGAGCAGATCGCGGAGGGTTTGGGTTTGCGCTTGGGGTAATTTAGGAGTCGTTCCCTTGATTTCAACGCTTGGGGGAAGCATACCGCTATAAAGGGCGATCGCGCTGCGGGTTAAATTGCGTAAAGCCGCTTCCCGTAATAATTGGCTGAGATTGACTAATAACTGCTGATTCGCCTGGTTGTTAGATTGCTGGCTGGCTACCCTCGCCGCCGCCACCGCCGGATTTAAAACCCACTGCGCCCAATTCCAAACCCGCCATAATTTACGCGCCGAGGGTTCTAATTTACGATACACTTCATACGCTTGATAGGCTTGCCCCACAGTCACTTGATTTAACGCGGGCGATAGCTGCTGCATCCACCGATCTAAATCGTCTACTGTGCTGCGGATTAAGCCGTACGCTTGGGGAATATAGATATTCAATAAGGGATAGCGCTGTTGTGGATTATAGGCTTGGGCTACGGCGATTACCACTTTTTGACATTGCTGCCAAAAGTTCTGCCAATCTTCCCAAATCGGCGGGTCGTTTTGCGAAGCTTGTAAGATTTCTTGTAAGGTGGTTTCGATCTGAGTCGCCGCCTCGCTACCCACCGCCGGGGCTTCTGTTGCGGTAGATTCAATATCAGCGCTGACTTGAGCGATGACGGTTTCAATTTCGCTAAAGGCGGGTTTTGTCCACCGTACCAATAACCAGCGCCACCCAACTAAGACGATCGTAAAAATCGCCCAAATCCAATTGATTCGCCAAGTGTGAATCTGAACGCCCGCCGCCAAGAGTAGGAAGCCGATGACTATTGCGATCGGGAGTGCTAGGATAACCCATTGCCAAAGTTTTAAGCGCACCATCTTGGGAATTGGGGGTTGGGAGTTAGGAGTTGGGGAAGAGAGGATGGGGGGATGGGGAGGTGGGGGGATGGGGGGAAGAGGGTGCTGAGGGGTAAGTGAGAGTTTGGCTGTTAAGGAGTGGAAGTTGGGAACATCCCATGTTCATTATGAATTGCCTTGGACGTGGTTGAGGGCTTTCTTTTCGGGGTGGGTGAGGGAAGTGTCGTTATTTTCGGCTTGACGGGCTTTTTCTGCCAGACTTTCCCATTTTTGGCTAGCGTGCTCTCTAGCTTTTTCTAAGCCTCGGTTGCGTTCTCCGGGTTTACCGACCATTTCTTTAGTTTTATCTAAATTTTCTAACACTTTTTGGGAGGCTTCATCGGCTTTACGGGCGGCTTGGTGAGGATCGATGCGGGTTTCCTCTGATAATTTACCCGGAGATTCTGCTTCTTTAATGAAGGGGTTGGCGAAGGCAGAATCGATACCAACTGGGCTAAACGCTAAACTGCCAAAGAATAGGATTGACAGGACGCAGAGCGCTATAAACTGCTGAAAGCGACGTTTAATCATCGATGTTGTCTCCTTGCCGATGGTTGTTCCTAGGGTTGATTGTGACGAATGATGGCTGTTGGTTTCGTCTGGCAAAAGACAGACAAGGGGGTATTCCCCAATCTAGACTTCACAGAAGCGCTCGGTAAGGCAAAATTTGATTGGACAGTCCATTCACCTCTAAGCTCATGAATATTCAATTGCTGGTGTTAGATATTGATGGCACGATCGCCGGAGAGTCTAATGAGATTAACCCAGGTGTGAAGGAGGCGATCGCTAAAGTTAAGGCGCAAGGGATTAAAGTGGCGATCGCTACAGGTCGAATGTATTGTTCTGCTTTACGCTTTCATCAGGCGATTCAATCGGATCTTCCCCTAATTGTCTACCAAGGCGCTTGGATTCAAGACCCGATTACGCAGGTTCGCCACCGTCACTTACCTTTATCTCTAGAATCTGCCCATCAGTTACTCGATTATTTTGAACAGCCCGCACTCCGGGATCTCGTATCGGTTCATCTCTATATCAACGATCGCCTCTACGTGCGCGAAATTGCCAATGAGACGGAAGCTTATACGATGCGCTCTAGCGTTAAAGCCCATCCGGTGGGCGATTTGCGGCAGGCTTTGACGACGGAACCTACGAAACTGCTAGCGCTTTCAGATGATATAGAACTCATTGATGAAGTTTGGGGGACGCTTCGCAAGCGCTATACGCCAGCGGAGTTGTATTTAACGAAGTCGGTGGCGACGTTTTTTGAAGCGACTAATCCTTTAGTGAATAAGGGAACGGCGGTGCGCTATTTGGCGGAGGAGTATCTGGGGATAAAGCCAGAGAATGTGATGGCGATTGGCGATAACTTCAATGATGTGGAGATGTTGGAGTATGCCGGCATTGGGGTAGCGATGGGGAGCGCTCCGCCTGGGGTGCAAGCAAAAGCCGATTGGGTTGCGCCGACGGTTGAGGAGGATGGCGCGATCGCTGCAATCGAAAAATTCCTTTAAAATCAGAAAGGACACCGACGACTGGCCGTGTTTCGTCTCGGTGTCCTCACTGGTTCGCTCCTCACACAAGAGTTAATATAGCCGACCTGCTTGGGATTGTCACCCCCCTTAATGAAAAGTATTTCTTATCACTAGAGACTGAAAGGGGCAAAAATACCTAAAATCGGGGTTAACAAGGTCTGAAGTAAGGATTGAGCCAGACTCAGCAGTTCCAGACGAAGCCTTGCCAGCTCTAGGTTTTCGGTTTTCACCAATCCCCAAATTAAACACGCTCGCTCAAAAGATAGAGTTTCTTGGCTGAGGTTTTGCAGCAGTTTGAGGGCGAGGCGTTCGGATTGCTTGCCGGGAGGGAAGCTGAGGAGATCGTGTACCTCTAGGATGCAGTAAACTAAGCGGCGTTCGAGGGAATGAGCCAGTACCCATTCCCAGGGAAGCGGGGAGGAAGGGGAAATGCGATCGCCCGCACGCAGCAGCGAACAGCAACGAGCATGGGCATATTGCCCCAGAAATTGGCGTTCGGCATCCAGGGAAGGCGGGTGAAGGGACAGCCAGCCGGGATGAGGCGCTAGCGGGTTCTGAGTGCGAGCCTGCAACCATTGGATAACAGTGCGATCGCGCAAATCGAATTCTAGCCATCCTTCCGGTTTGAGAACAACTTCAAACTCCGATCGCTCCGAGAGGGTCTCAGCCATTTGACAAGCTACGGTTTCGGGTGAAGTGTAAAGAGAGGCTGCCACTTGTCGGGCGATCGCGCAGGAGTAGCTAAAAGCGACCGTTTTGTCAAGCAATCGGAGGGTAAAAATCGGTAGATCCCTAGCAAACAAAGGGCTTAAGGTTGTTTGGATCAGGCAGTGCAGCCTAAAGGCGATCGCAGTTGTTTCCAGCGGGGGATTCATGCCATCAACAGAGTTAAAAACTTTAGATTTTCTTTTACTTCACCGTTTTTCTATCTTTGGGTAGAACTTTGGATCAAAATAAACAAAGTAGAACCAAAAACAATAAATTGGTAATGAGTAGGTATTCTTTGTTACCCTAGAAATCATCCAGGGCATAGCACAAGAACGCCAACTTGAGAGTGATTTTGATCCGGGCGAGTTTGCTAACAGTAGATTATTTGGATGGGAAAAGTTCAGTTCAGCTAGCTACTGTAGGCGCAGCCAAGGTGTTTCCCTTGATAACATCCCAATCTCCACAATGCTTATGCTTATGTACTCCTCCTCCATGCCTTCAGAATCAGAAGCATCTCGTCCTTTCCTAACCTGGCAACGAGTCATTGACTGGGCCCAAGAACATTATCGTTGCCGCACCTTTAGCAAAGACGAGAAAATTCCTGTACGACCTGGTTTACTGTATTTAGTCCAACGGGGATCGGTGCGGCTGGTTAGCATTTCTCAAGTCAGTGCAACCGCGAGCAGTACCGCATCTCGCTTTACGCGGCGTCGCGAGTCTAACCCCAATGTGTGGACCCCCGAAGAAGCCTTTTTAGGCTTTGTGGGTGCCGGACAGCCCTTTGAAATCGTAGCGCAATCTCCCTTTACCATCCAAAGCTACGCTCACGTTGATAAAACTAGCGTGATTTGGATGTATTGGCACGACTTAGATAATTGGCCCCACTTCCGCCGCGAAGTGATGGACGCTTTCCGCTATCAGCACCAGCGCAAGCTCCTCTGGCTCAGTACCCTCGGTCAACGTCGAACCATTGACCGCCTCTTGGGTTTCATTACCCTGTTAGTTGAAGAACATGGGGAACCTTGCGATAACGGTTATTGCTTACCTTGGACGCTGACTCACGCTCAAATTGGCAGCGCGATTGGTTCAACTCGCGTCACAGTCACCCGCCTGATGGGTAAATTGCGATCGCGCGGTTTAATTCGCACCCAAGGAGACAATCTCATCTGCCTACCAGCTAGCGACGCCCCCAAGACCGAATAGCACCAGAGCGAACCTAAACTCTTAGAAATTCGCCCCGTTCTCACTCAACTCTCAAACCCCGTCCAGCTCTGAATGCCAGCCTCTCTAGACCCTGGCAAACGATTTGTGCGACCCGACCTCTGAAGAGAGGTTCAGCCTCAGTCATTGCACCGCTCCCTTATGCCAGCGCTGGATTGGCAGGGGAGGGTAGCGAGAGGGTAAAACGCGATCCTTCTCCCAAACAGGACTCTAGCGCGATTGTTCCGCCTTGGAGTTCTGCCAGTTTGCGAGCAATGACTAACCCTAAGCCCGTGCCTTGATGCTTGCGGGACAAAGAACTATCGATCTGAGAAAATGGCGAGAACAGTAAACGCTGATTGACCGGGCTGATGCCAATTCCCGTATCCCAAACCAAAAAATGCACCCAGTTGGCCACTCTTGGATTTTGACCCTCGCTCGAACGATAGACCTTTAACCCTACTCTGCCATTCGGTGTAAACTTCACCGCATTGCTCAGTAAATTCAACAAAATCTGTCTGAGCCGCTTTGGATCTGTCACCATATATTCCAAAGTCGGGTCAATCTCTAGCTCTAACGCAATCCCTTGACTGCTAGCCCGTTCTTGCAATAAACCCATAATCGATTCACAGATTTCTTGAATAAAGACTAACTGCGGCTCTAATTCAAGTCGATTAGCCTCAATCCGCGATAGGTCGAGAATATCATTAATTAACTCTAACAAATGCTTGCCGCTGCCATTAATCCGCTCTAGATAATCTCTTTGTTTAGGGTTCAACGAGCCAAACGTTTCAGCCAAAAGAACGCTCGAAAATCCCATAATCGCTGTTAGGGGCGTTCTTAACTCGTGGCTGGTGGTGGCGATAAACTCTTCTTTAAGCCGATTCACCACCGTCAATTGATGGTTTTGTTCCTGGAGAGATTGCCATTGATCGCGAGATTCGCTGACATCGCGATAAATAGCCAGAACTCGCCGTACGCCTCCCCCTGGACTGGCAATCGGAATATAAAGGCTTTCCAGGGTGCTAGAGACGAACTGATGGGTGGCAAAAACCTGTTCGCCCTGCTGAAAAACCTGTTTGAGGGCAAGTTCAATATCCGTGACGCGATCGCGCCATAGGGTGCCAATGGACTGTCCGATCGCCGCCGCAGAGTTGCCCAAAAATTCGGCTCCGGCAGGGTTGAGATAAAGACAGCGAAACACCCAATTCCCCGCCAGATCGGTATCTGCATCGTACTCAACAAAAACATCAGCAGACTTTTCCAAAAACAGGTGGAAGTCGGTGGCGCTTTCGGAACGGCCAGATTCTCGAACCATCCAATGGCTTTGACGCAGGGCGATCGCGCATTCGCCCCCCACCTGCTCAATTAACGCCAGGTCGCTAAACTCTAATTGGTAGGACTGCGGGCAATAAAGCTGAATGGCACCGAGCAAACCGCGTTCGTCTTGAATGGGTTTCAGGATTTCCGTTCCTCCTTCCGGTAAGTTCAGGCGCTGTCCTTCCGGACAGTCCAGTAAGCTCTGAACATCCAGCATCCACGGTACAGTTGATGTTGCATCGATCGGTCGGAAAACTTGCTGTCGATCCTCATAGGTGCTGATGCTAACGCGTGCTGGCTGAAACATCTCGGTGAGGCCAACGGCGACGCTTTGGAGAATTTTTTCGGTGCAGGCGCGATCGCGACCCAGTTGAGCCAGTTGGCGCAAGAGCTTTTCTAAGGCCAGCGATCGCGCTAAAGATTGAGTCCGTTGAGCCACCCGAATCTCTAATTCCTGAACATAGGCCCGCAACTGCTGCGACAGAGCCGAATGTTCTACCGCCTGGGCGATGCGCTCGGCCACAGCTTGGACGAGTTGCTGTTCTTGCAGCGTCCACTGTCTGGGCATACGGCACTGATGAACTACCAGCAGTCCCCAAAGCGTGGTTTCTTCAGGATGAAGGGCGGAAGAATCCTCGCCATTGGCGGCGCTCAGGCGGTCGTGCGAGAGTAAAATTGGAGCGGCGATCGCGCTCCGCACCCGGATGCCATCCAGCATTTGTCGATGGCACTTCGCCAACTCTAGCGCTTGAATATCCGTCGCCAGCCAAAAGCGCCCGCGACTGTAAGCTTCTAAGTAGGTACTGGGCAGACATTCTGCACTAAAGATCTGACCCTGTAGCTTGGGATAAGCTGGGTCTACAGCTTCAGCCAAACAGACGCCACTGTGATTGGGAAGCAATTGGTACGCTACCACGCGATCGGCACCCAGGTGGGTTTGCAGAAGTTCGACGATTTTTTGCAGAATGCTCGGTAACTCTAGATGGCTGCGAACGAGGGAGGCAATTTGATGAGTTAGCGCCTCGCGTTGGCTCTGTCGAGCGCGATCGCGCTCCGAAGCGCGCAGGTTGGTTAAATCGGTGACAAATCCTAATAAATAGGGTTCTTCGGATTCGGCTGCTTTAACGATGGACAAGCAGACTTCGGTCCACACGACAGAACCATTGCGTCGGAAAAAGCGTTTTTTGAAAATTTGCTGGTTTAAAGATTGATGGAGCAAGGCTTCAATAGCTCTGACTTCGCGCGCAAAGTCTGCGGGGTGAGAAATTGAACGGGCATCCAGATGGCGCAGTTGAACTTCTGTATAGCCGAGCAATTGGCAAAAGGCGGGATTCGCTCGCAGAAGACCGCCATCTAAGCTTTCCCAAAAGATGCCGTAAGGAGACTGGTTAAATAAACTTTCGTCGCTGAGGAGGGAGGGGGGACGAAAGGTAGATGAGTGCGGGCGCGGAAGTTGAGGCCTAGGGGTGGCGGTTGAGTGCTGTTGCTCCATGAGCGGCAATAATTGTAACCAAAGGCGGCGTAAAAGGGCGCGATCGTTTTGCAGATCGGTTGCTTCTAGGTAAGCCAGATTCGGTAAGATGGCGAGGGTTTCCGGACGTTGCAGCCATTGGGCGATCGCGTCTGGCTCGAAGGTGAGGGTTAACTCCCATTGCTCTGGGGTTGAACTGGAATCGACGGTTTGCAGTTGCATCCAGACATTTAATTCTGAACTCAGAATGGTGAGACTCGCAACAACCTCTGCCAAATCGAGCCGCACTAACAGGGGTTTTAATCCGGCTAGCGGTAAAGTGTCG
Organism: Desertifilum sp. SIO1I2; assembly: GCA_010672635.1. Classification (GTDB taxonomy): domain Bacteria; phylum Cyanobacteriota; class Cyanobacteriia; order Cyanobacteriales; family Desertifilaceae; genus Desertifilum. The sequence continues at coordinate 9,575 of JAAHGE010000030.1, forward strand.
CTGGGGGGCGTTTTCGTGAGGGTCAAGGCGATCGCCAGAGAGGACTGTTTCAGGGAAGATTCAGCAATTTGCCAAGTCTCTTCCAACTGCTGGCATAACTGAGGACACGCTCCTGCAATCAGAATGAGGGAAACCCGATTTTTGGCATTCGCGGCCTGATGTAAAACCTTGAATACTTCACAAATCGAGATCCAGTTCATTCGTAAAACGATTTTTCCCGCTAGCGAGCTATTATTCATTGCAATGGGGAGAGGTAAGCGCCGAGACGGTAGCAGGGTTGTACAAGAGCTAGCCGTATTCTGTATGCATCAAGAACAGTTAAAACCAACTGCCATTCAATCTCAGAGCGCCCTAGAAAGATCGGAAGTCGGAATAAGATTGCCGAACCTCCAGTTAAAGCAACGTTGAGGTTCGAGGACTATGGTTTATTCTCCTACAAACTCAGGGGGAAAAAAATAAAGATTTGTATAAGAGAATACTTCTTACTGAAGGTTTATGGGCGTAGGGGGACAAACTCAAAGCCATAGGGCGTTCGAGTCCCCGGCTGGATGGTGACTAGCTGAACCGCAGCAGCGCGATCGCCAGACGGTTGAAACCGAATCGCCTCAGTTGCCCCCGTAGCGTTAAAGTTATTGGCACTTAAGGCTTGCTGTATTCCCGCCCGCGATGGATTGCTTTGCAACGCTGCCACGAATGCCTGAGTCGCATCATAGGCCATTGCCGTTCGCCAGTTCACCTCCCCCCCCCAGAGCCGATTGGCTTCGCGAGGAAACGGCGCGCTTTGGTTGCCTAAAATGTGCCAAGGTACCGATAAGACCATTCCCACAGCATTATCGCCCCCGACTTGCAGCGTATTGGCTGTATAGATACTATCGCCCGCCAAAATCGGCAGGCGGCGACGATTCACCGCCACCACCTGCAACGCCCGATCGACCATTGGCGAATCGGGGGCGAGCATAATCGCCTCTGCGCCTTGGGCGATCGCGTTTTCTACCGCATTTCCTGGATTAAAGGTGGGGCTAGAAAAATCAAATTCCGCCACCACTTGACCGCCATCGGCAAACAGAGCCGTGGTAAACTCATCCTTCAACGATTGGCTGTAATCGCTGGCGGAGTTAAAGAACACCCCCACGCGTTGCACCCGCAATTGCGATAAGGCATAGCGGGCGAGGGCATTCGCGGCAAAGCGATCGCTCGGTACCGTCCGATAAATATAATTCCCCACCGCCGAGAGGCGTACTGAGGTACTCGTCGGCGAAATTGCCACTAACTGACCTTGCTGATAAATCGGCGCAGCAGCTAGCATAACTGGACTGCTAAAATGACCCACAACCCCTAAAATCTCTGAATCTTCGACTAAGCTTCGGGCCACTTGTTGAGCCATTTCCGGCGTATTGCGATCGTCTGCGATCGCCACGCGCAGCGGTACGCCATTCATCCCCCCGGCGCGGTTAATATTCTCTTGAGCCTGGGCGACTCCGCGCAGGAGTTCCTTGGCGGCGTTGATCTGGGTGCTGCTGGGCACAACCACCGCAATCGAGTAGGCTTGTTGGGTGCCAATTCGAGCATTATTGAGATAAATCAGCGCCTCTGGATCGTTGCGATTGGCTTGAAGCGCAGACTCCAAAGGGGCGATCGCCTCTGCATAATTTCCGGCTGCGATCGCCTCTGCGGCTGCTTGCTTTTGGGGAGAAGTCGTTCCGGGAATTAACCAGCGTTCTCCCCGACTGATTGAAACCTCTCCCGTCGGTTGCGATACCTGCCCCGGCGTGCCCGTCAACAAACCTCGCAGATCCATGCCTAGCCAGTTGGCTAACACCCATAGACCGCCACCCACAACGCCGACTGTAATCAACAGCGCTAAAACCAGTGTTGTTGTTTCATTTTTCTGGCTCATGGCAATTATTGTAATGGCTAACGCTAAAGGCGTCAGCCTTGATTAGGGGTTAACGCTTGGGTTCCTGACTCGGTTAACGTCACCGCAAACACAGAAGTTGCCTTAACCTCACGAAACGCTCTGGGATAATTAACCTAATAGTATTGAGCGAGGAACCAACGATTGGCAGGCATAGAACCTTATACCTTTAGCGTAAACGACTGGCTCCAGACCTTACTTAGATTAGGAATAGCAGTCATAGCAGGAACCATTATTGGTCTAGAACGAGAAATTAAACATAAACCCGCAGGTCTGAGAACGCATATTCTCGTTAGTCTTGGATCGGCCTTATTTGTCCTCACTTCAATTCAAATTGGTGACTCCCTCCGCAGCGGAGATGCCCTGAGTCGGATTATTCAAGGCATTGCTGCTGGGGTGGGATTTATCGGGGGGGGCGAAATTCTGCGCGAGTCTAAACCCGACTCGGAGGGAATGCGCGTGCGCGGCCTCACCTCCGCCGCCGCGATTTGGATTTCGGCTGCCCTAGGCGTCGCGGCAGGTTGCGGGTTATGGCAATTAAGCCTCACAGCAGCGGCGATCGCCTTTATTGTCCTGAAACTCTTTAAAAAACTCGAAACCTTGACCTAAACAAAACACTACCAGACGCTGGCAAACACGCCTCTGCTCGCCCGCCCTAGAAATTAAAGTGGGTGCGAACCAAACCCATGTAAATGGGATCGTTATTGTTATCGTGTTCTGGGTTGAGAATCACATAGGCAGCCGGAGCAATCCAAATATTGTCTGTAATGTGCAGGCGGTAAAAAGCTTCAATATGATAGGACACATCGCGATCGACGCGGTTTCTCACATCATTTCCAGCGGCTCTTGGCGGCATCCCGAACATAAAACCGAGTTCATTACCCGCGCGTCCCAAATCGGGAAACGCTAAACCCACAGCCCAGTTCCACACATCAGCCGTATCGCCCCTAGAAACGCCAAAACCTGGACTTGTTTCAGATCTAGCGCGGCTATAACCCGCCCATCCCCCCAGCACCAGACCGCGGGTAAGGCGCAAGCTCGATTGAATCCCCACCGAATGAGCAGAGGTTGCCGTCTCATCGCCAAAGGGCGCTTGAGCAAATTGGCTGCCCGTGCTGCCGGTGAGGTTAATTTGTCCCGGCTCGTTGGGGCCGGGGGAATAATAACGAATATAGGTGAGTGCTAAACCAAAGCGATCGCTCGGCAAAAAGGTCAGTTGTCCAAACGCCGCATGGTAGCCATTAAACAACCCTTGACCCGGTAGAGGATTAGAAATGCTGCTTGGCGGGCCGTGATACGCCAGCGTCAGCGAAACCGCATCGCTAAACCGAAAATCAACCCCAGCCCCCCCACCATCGCTTTGACGGTAAATCGGGTTGCGCTGCGCGAAGGCAGATTGAGCCGCTGTCACGGGCGATAGAGTGGTGGTGATATCGTGGGCAGCTAGACCTACGGGGATGATATAGGCCGTAGACCGCGAACCGATGGGAAAGCGATAGAATAGCGAGCTGATAAAGAAAGTTGAGGCATTCGTGCCGAAATCATGGGCCGTCATATCGGTTCCCGTGATGTCGCGCGTGAAGTTCACAAAGTTACCGGCTTCAAATTTGGTACGTAGTAAGTCGCGCCCGGTGAAACTGGTATCGAGGCTGAGGATGGCACGCCCCCCCAGGGTGGTATTGGTGTCTTGAGAGCGACCAAAGGAATCAACGATACCAAAGTCAACTTCGCCAAAGAGTTTGGTGGTGGTGGAAAATTGATTGGCTTCGAGTTCAGCTGTCCGCGCTTCTAGGGCATCCACGCGACCGCGCAAGGTGGCAAGTTCGGCGGCGAATTCTTCTTGCAAACGTTGGATAACTAGAAGGTCTTCCCGCGTCAGCACGTTGGCTGTGGCTGCGGCAATCAGTTCATTAATCCGGTCTAAGCAGGCATTGACTCCGGCGGCAAACTCAAAGCGAGTCATCGCTCGGTTGCCTCGGTAGGTGCCATCGGGATATCCGGCAATGCAGCCATAGCGTTCAACTAGCGATTGTAAGGCTTGGAAGGCCCAATCGGTGGGTTGAACGTCGCGTAACTGGGAGATGGAGGTGACTTGACCAATGGAAGGATTGTTGGGAAGACGTTCGTTACTGTAGTGCAGAATTGGGTCAAGCGAGTTCAGGCGATTATCTGCAAGGGGGATTGGCGTTTCAGAGGGGGCAGCTTGAGCCTCTGTTGAGAGATGCAATGGAGTTTCGGCAACTGCGGCAGCCAAACCCATCCATTGAGCGAAGACGAAGAAAGAGACTAAATGAAGAGCAGACCTCCACAAGGTTGGCACTGTACGATCCTCACATCCTGAAATGGAATAAATGTAGAGCCTGGAAAGCAGGTGCTGAAAGCGCTTGGTGAGTTCTCGGCTTTGGCAACTTATCGCTGTACTCAGTAAGGTTAGGACAGAGGTGAACTGCTCAAAGGATGAGACTCACTCGGTTTTAACTCAGCACACTGCTATGCAAAAGCAAGCTACAGCACTAACTTCCCCACTCAGCACACCGCTACGCGGAAGCTAAAGCAACAGCACTTTGCTATACAGATAAGTTTGATTTTAGGAGAGGAACAATAAAACCTAAAGAATAGTAAGGGATTCTTAATTTTTCTGGGTAAATCGAGCAATGAGCTGATAAATCAGGCGAAAGAAGGCAACGATCGCGATTAAGGCTGCGCCGACGAGTGGCGGGACAATCAGCAAGCGCCCCAACAGGGGAGAGCCACGAAACACGAAGGCGGCGATCGCTAAACTAATTCCTGCCAGAATGGTCAGGTCAAACTTTTCAATCCATCGTCGATATTGAGCATAAACTAGCAGTCCGATTGCTGCCCCCCAAAGACCCATCGCGATTCCAGGCGAAGCAATCCAGCCATCCAGCACGAGGGCAAGCAAAGCTGCTTCATAGCCTGTAAATCCGGCGATGCCAAGCCATTCTACGGTGGAAAAGGCCGCCCGATGAGGGCGCACCACCTGAGCCGGGGTCGCCGCTACGGGTGCGGGATGGGGCGCTGGGGCTTGGGAAGGAGCAGGAACGGGGGAGGGGATAGGGGGAGGAGTCGGCGGGCTAGAAAGGGCTGCAATTACCTCCTGAGCCGACTGGAAGCGTTGATTGGGCGCAGAGAGTAACAGGCGATCCAGCACTTGGGCTAGTTGAGGGGAAACTTGAATGCGCGATCGCCAATTCCACTGATTGTTGTAACTATCAAATAAGCTCTTAGGGTCTTCGTTCGCCAGCAAATTTAAGCACGTCACCGCCAAGGCGTACAAGTCGGTCGAGGGATACACTTGAGTCCCCGCCATTTGTTCGGGTGGGGCAAACCCTTGGGAATAAATCCCCGTAGAACCCGCCCCTTGAGGGGTGTTGGTAATTTGTTTGACCGCTCCAAAATCTAAAAGGTGGAAGCGACCGCTGCGATCGCGCATGATGTTAGAGGGCTTAATATCTCGATGGATCGAACCGCGATCGTGAACAAACTGAAGAATCGGTAAAATTTGCTCTAGAACCTGCAAAACCTCCGCTTCCGAAAAAGCCCCCTTTTGCTGTAACTCCTGTTCTAAATTGCGACCGTCGATGAACTCTTGAACCAGATAAAAAAACTTCTCTTCCTGACCGGGTTGGCGCGTCGCCACATTCAGCGGAAAAAACGCAAACAAGTCGGGAATCTGTGGATGTTTATTGCCCAACTCCTCTAAAACCGCTGCCTCGCGCTCGAAAAGCTGTTGCGCGATCGCCATCTGCTGTGCCGACAAATCCCCAGCCGGCTGAAACTGCTTCACCACGCATTGCCGCATCGCCGGAGTATAGCGATCGCGAGCTAAAAACGCCGCCCCAAACCCTCCTTTACCCAGCAACTGAATCGGCAGGTAGCGACCCGCTAAAATTAACGGCATCCCGCAAGTGGTGCAGAACTTTTGCGAAACTGTCTTGAGCGTCTCTGAATCGTCTAGGTCCGTAAAATGATTGAGCGGGCGAGGGCAACCTGGACGAGTGCAGCAAACTTCCATAATCAATCTCAGTTTTGAAAGAACAGAGTCTCAAAACTAAAGTAAAGGATAAAGCGAGGGTCTTCATCCTTTGGCTTGACCAACACTCAGGTTGGAGGCTGAGGCGTCGAGTTAGCGTCCAGACTCGGTAAAGCGCTACTGAGCGTTACGGGGGGCACCGCCTCCGCTTCGCCGTTGGGAATCACTTTACCCTGAGTCGCAAAAGAGGGCAAAATCACCTGTGTAAAAGCCTCTGCTGCTTTGGATCGGTAGCGATGGGGATTGGCAATCACCGAGAGCATCCGTTGAACCACTACCCCTTCAATCCGAGTCCGGTGCAATACCCCCATTTGTAGCTCTTTTTCAATTGCCGAAATCGACACAAACGCCGCCCCCAAGCCAGACTGAACCGCATTTTTAATCGCTTCAATAGAATTGAGTTCCATCTCAATTTTCAATCGCCGCGTCTCAATCCCGCAGCGCGTCAACACCTGATCGATAACTTTACGAATCGTCGATTGGGAGTCTAAAGCAATAAACTGGAGTTTATACAGATCGTCCCTCTGGATTGTCTTAAAACGGGCTAACGGGTGAAAAGTGGGCAGAATCAGCGCCAGTTCATCTTCAGCGTAGGGAATAATATCAAGAGATTCTTGCAATTCAGGAGGAACTTCACCGCCAATAATCGCCAGATCGATTTGTCCATTGGCCACGCTCCAAGAGGTTCGGCGGGTTGAGTGAACGTGAAGCTGTACGGCCACATCCGGGTAGTGTTGGCGAAATAAGCCAATCATGCGGGGAAGCAAGTACGTTCCTGTCGTTTGGGAGGCTCCGACGATCAGCGTTCCGCCTTGAAGATTTTGTAAATCCTCAATCGCCCGACAAGTTTCTTGACAAAGAGACAGAATTTTTTCTCCATAACTCAAGAGGAGATGTCCTGCCTCAGTCAGTTGGGCGCGTCGGCCGCCGCGATCGAATAAGGGCACGTCGAGTTGTCTTTCCAAGTTCTGCACCTGTAGACTAACCGCAGGTTGAGAAACATATAAACTATCTGCGGCTCGTTTAAAGCTTCCCTCAGCGGCGATCGCTTTGAGAATCCGTAACTGATCCAAAGTAAAAGGAACTTCAGACATATTTGCTAAACCTAAAGGAGGATAGGGAATGGGGAATAGGAAATGGGAGTTGAGAAGATGTGCATGACCCGAATTTAGGACTGGGAATGAGGATTGTCTCCCAGAAGGAAGCGAAAAACCTGCTGGCGACTCGCTTGCTCGGTGCAATTCCCAATTCTCAGATCTCAATTGCCAATTTCCCTCACAATAACGTTGTGACATGAAACGGGATCAAAATAAATAGACCTAACTTTTTAAGGCATCTATGAAACGGGAGGTTGTTGAGGACTTTCTGAATTTACCAGGTATTGCGGGGGTCGCCCTAATGGATGGGCGATCGCGACCCTACTTTTGTGGGGTGGACAATACGCTGAACTTTCAGCAAAAAGAAGCCCTCGCCCAAGGGATTCGTCAAGTGGTAGAAACCACGCCAGAGGGGTTTGAATCATTTGAATTTCAATTTACGGCACATCGAGTTTATATTTACAAGCTAGTCCAAGGCATGATTTTGCTGGTTCTCACCAGCGAGGACTTGGTGGACTTGCATTATCTGAGCGCGGTGGAAAAGCTCAAAATGGCTTTGCAAGAGAACTTGACCACTGCGATCGCGACGTTTCGCTTGCTGGCCGGGAGCATTACTCTTTCCAGTCAAAGTTACTGGAAATCCGCTCCCCAACCCCCGGTTCCTCAACCGGCTTCTCCTTCTTCAGTCGATAGCGGACGAACCACAGGTTCTCGCAATGGCTTTAAAACCGCGCCCCCTTCCCCTAATCCTTCGGTTCCTCCGAGCCTGCATCCGCTCTCATCCGAGCCAGAACCCCAGCAACAAAGTTCTCAAGTTACGCTAAAAGAAATCCTCCTGGCGCTGAACCACTTGTCTGAGTTCACTACCCATTACCTCGGAACTGCTGTGATCGCCAACTATTGGAAGTCTAGTCGTCCAGAAGTGCAATGGCTCAACCAGTTCCACATTACTCGCGGTGCAGAAATTACTTTCGGTGAAACGACAGGATCGGAGGCGTCGCTCCACGAAGCGGTCGATCTCCAGCAAATTCAGTGGATACAGGCGTGGGTTTCTGCTTTTATTACTCGGTGTACGCGGGTCATCCGCGACTTTCCGCTGCTTGTGGAGCAAACAGCCCTCAGCGAGCAGCAGAAAAAGTTACTCCTTCCCTAATTTTTACTTTCACCAGGCAATTCGATGGTTAAAATTGTCAAGCTTGAGCCAATTGCTCAGGAAACCGAAATCGCAACGAATAATAACTTGCTGTCGGTCTTAATTGAAAAAGACCTTGATGTCCTTAAAGAATGTGGCGGGCGGGGAATGTGTGCCACTTGCCACGTCTATATTAAGCAGGGGATGAATTTTCTCTCGCCGATGACGCGCCGCGAACAGCGCACGCTGGAAATTATTACCTCCTGCAAGCCGACTTCTCGCTTGGCGTGTCAGTCGCGCGTTCTAGACGATGGGGTGGTGGTGGAACTGCCCCCTGGGATGTATGTTAAATCCTTACAAGATATTGAGGCGTTAATTGGACGACGCGCCGAGCAAGATTTACTTCACCCCGTTACCGGGCAAGTGCTGGTTGAGAATGGTAAGTTAATTACCCGTTCTACGCTTAAGCAACTGGAAACGACGAAGTTCCAAATCGGAGAGTTTTTAACTTATACCACAGATGCCTAGGTTCAATCCCTGCTCGTGGCGTTGGCTGAAGGAGCAGGGGTTGCGCTGGGTGCGAGAGCAATTATTCCTAAAGGATTTATGATTACTCAACTCGAACGTTTGAGCCAGATGGCAGATGGTCGCTATGCTACGGATACCGAACTGTTGTTTTTAGAGGAATATATCCAATCTTTTAGCTTGCGCGTGCAGACCTATCGCCAAATTCAAGCTTCAGAAGCAGAACTGTTAGAGCAGGTTCAACAGAGAATTCGACAGGTCGATCCGGCGCTGTTGTTGAGCAACCAAACGGACTTGAGTGGAAAATGGAAGCGCGATACGATTCGGGTGCTTCGTTATTCGGCAATTACAGTATTACTTGATGATGCCGAACTGTTGCGCGATCGCCTTTTGTTTTGGATGCAGACGGTGATGAAGGCGTTCGATGCTCAACAAAGCTGTAACGTGACCTATCACGTCATGCAACAAGTGGTGCAATCGCTGTTTCCTGTAGATGAGGCGAGTTTGCTGTGTCCAATTTTAGAACTCAATCGGTCGTTGTTAGGGGCAAAGCTGGAGTGAGGCGTTTTGTCATTGCCATGTGGAGTTAGGTAACAACTATGAGGCTAGCTCCGGCTGCAAAGTTTAAAATAAGGACGCGATCGCTATTCAGACTCAACCCCAGATCGGAGGGCGCGAGCGCGATCGCCCGTCCGTTCAATTCCCCTCAGCCCTAACGTTTTGCACAATTATGGTGAACGTAACAACCCGCTCGAACTCGCAGAAACGGAAGCATCCTAAAAAACACAATCATTACGGTTTTCGCGATTTCTTCCAGTTTGAGCCAGAGCAAGGCACGCTTGTAGACTGGAACGAAGCTCAAAATGTTCTGACGAGCGAAGATTTTATTATTGGTTTAGTCGAGGGTTTAGAAGAAGAAGTCGGCGATGCCTCAGCCGCCATTATGTACACCATTGGCTGTGAATGGGGTCAAAAAGATGCCTTCTTCTTTGAAAAATGGTTTGAAAAAGAATTCGATCGCAATATCCGCCAAACGAACCTGATGTTTCTCCTCGAAACCTGGTGGTGGCCGTTTACCTCCCAAGGTTGGGGTCGTTGGGAAGTGGATATGGGCGATCGCAAACAGGGATTTATGTTCATTAACCTGTTTGACTCGGCGGTGGCTCGCAGCTTAGGCGATGTCGGTAAACCCGTGTGTCATATCTACGCAGGCTTGTTTGCTGGCTTTTTTACAGAGTTGGTGAAAAAACAACTCAGTTGCATTGAAATTCAATGCTATTCAATGGGCGAAACCTATTGTAAGTTCCTAATTGGGGGCAAAGACCGCATTGATGCGGCCGCTTTCTGGCTGAACGAAGGCGCAACCGCTCGCGATATTGAAAAACGTTTACGCGCCGGAGAAAGGCTCGTATGAGTCAGCTAACCCTTAATCCTACGAATGGTAAATCGGCGATCGCCCCGTCAGAACATTGGCTCAAACAGTCCGTGGGTAACTTTTTTGCTGGCATTAATTGGGAACGACATTCCGTTGAAGTTCAGCAAATCAAACGGGCTGTTCAGCAAGGCAGTCGCGAGCCTTTAGCCCTAACTTTGAAGGTTTCGCAATTTTTTAGCTGCATTCCTTGGGAAGGTCAACCCCTCGCGGCTGCCCCAGTTGCCGAACCAGAGATTGATTTGGAAACGGCGACGCAACCCTCAAATGAGTTTACGCTAGAAGATTTTTCGGATTTATTCTAAGTTGAGAAGCTTTGAGCGATCTGAGCTAACTGCTTAGAGATTGGGAATACTGACAACTAGAACTGAAACGAGGCGTGCTGAGTGCTATAGCTTGAATCCAACAGGCGAATTTTTTCAAAAATTGGCACGCAGATCTGTACAAGCGTAGTGCAAGATGGCTCAGTCGATCCCCAACGGCATCGCTGACATCTCTCTAGAGCAGCCTCTGTGGGGGTTTGCTGCGAACTCACTCTTATGGTTGACAATTTATGCACCCTAAACTTGAAACACTATTTGAAGAAGCGGAAAGTCGATACCTCAAACCGGAAGAACTCACCGTATTAAGCCAATATGTGGAGTCTTTACCGGAACGCTTAGAAGTTTACCGACAGATCCGCGATCGCGAAATTGACATCATGCAAACCGTCGCCGATCGACTCACCGCTCAATTTCCCCAAGAGTCTAAAGAAACCCTAGAGCGCAGTATTAAAAACGCCCTGCTGATGCTGCGCTACTGTGCAATGGCAAGGCTTCATCGTTGAGGAGCATTGCCA
>JAAHGE010000300.1 GCA_010672635.1 Desertifilum sp. SIO1I2
TCTAACGTTCCTTCAGCAAACTCTAAGCTATGTAAGCTACTCAGTTGCGTTAATTCTTCGCTGACTTGTCCCTGAATTTCTTCAAGCTGAGTGGCTTCAGTCGTTAACTTTTCTGAAGGAACGTTAGAGGAACTTATTTTAACCTATGAAACGCAATCTAAAGCGTTTACCGAAGAGTTTTTTCAACAACGAGAAACTCTAGAACAGGAATTTCAAGACTTGAGAAAGGCTTGGCAAAAAGAAAAAGAAGAACATAGCCGCACGGTTAAAGAACGTAACGACGAACAAGCGAAAGTTCGCCAGCGCGATTTAGAAACTTATCAATACGATCTAGCATTTCGCCGAACTCAGAATGTCGATCGTTACGAGTATACGAAGAAAATTCTAGAGAAAGAACTCGAAGAATTGCGCCAAAACCAAGAAAAGCAATGGACTGAACGGGAAAATGCTTTAGCGGAACGCGAACGCCAGTTTGAAGAGTTTCGCAAAAAAGTGGAAGAATTTCCCAAGGAACTGGAAGCTAATATTAAACGCGGTAAAGATAGCGGGCGCAATATTGCTCATTACCAGGTGAAGATTAAGGCGGATTTAGTCGATAAAGAGATTGAGGGACAAAAGAATTTCTACGAACTGCGCTTGCAATCTCTCCAGGAAACGATTCAAAATCAAGAATCGCGCATTCAAAGCCTATCAAAACAGTTAGATTCGGCGTTGAAACAAGTCCAAGATTTAGCTGTGAAAGCCATTGAAGGCTCGTCTAATTTAAATTCCTCACAAATGCTGAAAGAAATTGCTTTAGAGCAAGCCAAACAACTCAAGAGTAAATAAACATAGCGATTTGGGGTGAGTTGCCCAGGGTTAGATCGTTTCAAAAAGCTTGCCATTCCGTCCTTTGGGGCGGTTTTTTTAGGTGTAGCGTCGGCGGCTCTTCCCTTCTCCTCTGGGCAATCCTGTGATTAACGATTAAACTCGTGAAAGCGATCGCCGCTAGGAAACCTTGCATCAGATGGAGCAACTGCGTAAATCGAGCCAAAAACAAGGTTGGCAATGGATACTTTGGTCAGGAGTCCTTGCCAGTATTAGTATTGGCGGTATTTTACTCTATAGCTTCTGGTTAAATCGTCCCTCCGCTGCCATTACCGTGCGGGCGCTAGAAGTCCAGCAAGGCAGCGTGGAAGATAAAATTGAGGAAAGCGGCGTTGTTGAACTCGCTAATCAGCAGGTTTTGAAAGCCCCTAATGAAACAACGGTTGAGCGCGTGTTGGTGCAACCTGGAGCGCAAGTTAGGGTCGGTCAAGAATTAATTTTATTACGCAACCCCACACAGCAAACCGCCCTAGCAAGAACCGAACTAGAGCTAGAAAAGCAACAACTCATTATTGAGCGCGATCGCCAAAAAGTCAGCGATGCTGAAAATAAGCTCAACGTTGCTCGCACCCGCCTCCAGGAATTGAACGAACAGCGCCACAGCACCCAACTCGAAATCCGCAAAAAAGAACTCGAAATTACCAACGCCCGCGCCGAACTGCGCGATAGTCAAGAGAAACTGCAAGCCAGTTTAAGACAACTGGAGAGCGATCGCGAACTTGAAGAACGCGGGTTCATCGCCGGAAGCGTACTCCGCAACCAAGAAGAAACCGTGCGGAGCGATCGCGCCAGCGTGCGCCAAGTCGAATTTCAGATTAATAACGCCCTCGTAGACTTACAAGATTTACAGCTTAAGCTTTCCCTCACTCGCCAAGAGTTACAAGACAACGTGCGAACCGCCGAAGCCGAACTCCGACAAGCACAACTCGATCTCGATACCGCTCAACGAGACTTGCAGCGCCAAGAACTGGAATATCAAGAAAATCAGCAAGTTCTCCAAAACAATATTATTACCTCTCCCATTAATGGGATTATTCTCGACTTAAAAGTCAATCCGGGCGACGGGGTACAAACTGGAAATGAACTACTCACCTTGGGCGATCCTTCAGAAGAGCGCGTTAAACTGCAACTTTCCATTCTCAACGCCACCCGCGTTAAACCCAACCAAGAAGCCCGTATTAGCGTGATTGGACCCAATCCTCAACAGTTTAGCGGGCGAGTCATCAGCCTATCGTTACAAGCGTTAAGTAGCGAAGCCAGTGCGGGAGGGCGAGGCGGTAGCCAAATTTCCGTTCCTGCGATCGTAAAGCTCGATCGCCCCACGGGAACGCTTATTCCAGGAAGCCAAGTCAGCGTGGAAGTGATTTTAGACCAACGTCAAGACATTCTCACCATACCCGTTGAAGCCGTTCAACGCGACGGTTCAGCCACCTTAGTTTGGATCGCAGATAGCGAAAATCTTGCCCAGAAACGAGACGTAACGTTAGGTTTGGAAGGGTTGAGCGAAGTGGAGATTGTCTCCGGTTTGCAAGAGGGCGATCGCGTTATTCTACCTTCTCCCGGACAAACCCTCACCCCAGGAACCCCAGTCAATGCAGAAACGATCTCGCCGTCTGGTGGTTCGCGTTCTGGTAGAAGTCGCCGCCGACGTTAGCCCCATCGTCATATGAGTTTATCTCCCCTTGATTTAGTCTGGTTAACCTTAAACTCGCTTCGCAGCAACCCACTCCGTTCTACCTTAACCACGGTTGGCGTCTTTATGGGCGTCGCTGCTGTGAGCGCTACTTTGCAAGTTGGCGAAATTAGCCGCGCTACCATCGCCCGTCGTTTAGAAGAGCGCACTGCACCCGCAATTACTGTTTGGGCTTGGAATGCACTTCAAGCAGATGATGTCACCTTTTTTCAACAACGCTTACCCAGTCTTCAAGCGGTGAGTGCTGAAAACTGGGGGGGCGGAGGAGTAACGAGCTTTTTAGATCGTTCCGCAGAAAGTTATACCCTTGGAGTCACGCCGGAGTGGATAGTGACGGCTGGCTTGCGGATCGTGCAAGGTCGATTTATTACAGAAACCGATTACACGCACTATCGCACGAGTGCAGTCATTGACCAATTTTTAGCCAGCCAGTTATTTCGAGAAGAGAATCCTTTAGCTCAACGCATCTACGTCAGCAATCGACCTTATACAGTGGTAGGGGTGATTGAATCTAAGCTAGCCTCGGAAGAAGAACCAACAGGACAGCTTTTAATTCCCTTAACTACGTTAAGCGCGATCGCGGGGCGGCGCAATGTCAGTGGAATTATCTTGCGTCCCGCTCGTTTGGAGGAGTTGCGATCGCTTCAATCTCAGGCCGAAGAATTGGTCAAACAGCGCTATCCCGATCTCCGGTCTTATTACATTAGCAATAATGTTGATGATGTTCTAGAGCAGCAGCAAACCCTAGAATTAGCCTCTCAAGGACTGCTGGTGGTGGGCGCGATCGCGCTTTTGATTGGCGGCGTGGGAATTGCTAATATTAGTATCGCCGCTGTCATGGAACGGACGCCAGAAATTGGGCTGCGGCTGGCGATTGGGGCCACTCAGTCGGATATTATGTTGCAATTTATTTTAGAAGCCGTTTTATTAAGCTTGATTGGCGGCACAATGGCGATTGGTTCAGTTCACGGGTTGGCGGTGTTAATTGCTCAACGGTTCGAGCTTCCCTACGAATTTGAATCGCGGATCGCCGCGCTATCTCTAAGTTCTGCAATTTTTGTGGGGGTGGGTGCGAGTTTCTTTCCGGCGCTGCAAGCCAGCCAACTCGATCCAGTTAAAGCACTGCGATCGCAATGAGAATCCACCAGGGTGCAAGGGATACTACAGAACAAGGACGATCGATGATGAAGAAACTAAACCGTTCAGTCTGGCGTTTGAATGTTCCGGGATTGCATTTTGCGATCGCCTTCGCCACAACTCTGGTTGGGAGTTTAATCTTGAGCGCTATTTCTCCTAACGCCCAAACGGAAAGCAGCATCGCCGCTAGCCCTCCTCAACTCACGCCTCAACCCCCAAATTCCGCGATCGTTGATAAAATCCAAGCGGAGCTTCAACAAGCCTTACAAGAAATTTACAGCCAGCCTCCCCAGCCTCAAACCCTGACACCGACACAAGAAATCTACCGCAATAAGTTACTAGAAAACCTGTTTACTTGGCCTTCTCCACCGCCGCTAGCCACTTCTCAGACTCGCCGAACCGCTAAACGCAGCGATGCGGGATCGGATACCTCAGCCACAGTTCAAGATTGGACTCCCATCCTCAACGCAGCCACTCAACTTCAATACAGTCAAGTTCCTCAACCGGAAAGTTTACCCGGCGCGTTCTCCGTTCCCGACACATCAACGTTGCAACTCGAAGGAACGATTTTAACGCTTAATGATGTCGTGCTTCTAGCGGTAGAAAATAATCGCGAAATCAAGAATGCTTATCTAGAACGCGTGGTACAGCGTCAAGATTTAGCAGTTGCAGAGGATAAGTTTAATCCGAATTTTATTCCTCGACTTGCCCTGAATGTATCGCGCAATGAAAACGGTCAATTGTTCACCTCTTTAGGAGGAGTAGATGTAGGAACAACAATTTCTACCAGAATGCCTACAGGTGCAACGATAGAATTGGGTTGGTTAATGAATCAGCAACTGAGAGATTCTAACCGAGGTGATGTAAGCAATCAAGGTGAATTAAAAAGTGATTTTCGGATTGGTGTCAGACAACCGCTGCTTCGCGGATCGGGGATTAGCGTTAATCGAGCGTCAATAGAAAGTGCCCGCTTAACCGAGCAAATTAATCTCTTAAACTTGCAATCAACTTTAAGTAATAAAATTACTGAAACGATTCTGGCTTATCGCCGACTAATGCAAGCACAAGAAGAATTGAAAAATGCTCAAGTTACCTTAAGCACAACTCGAAGATTGCAGGAAATTACCCAAGCGTTGATTGATGCTGGCAGAACAGCTAGAGTCGATCTCGTTCAAAGTCAGGCTGATGTCGCCAATCAAGAATTGAATCTTTTACAAGCTCAAAATGCGGTAGAGCAAGCCAGAATTAACTTGTTGGATATTTTGGATTTAGATGAAAATTTATCAATTGTTGCAACCGAACCTATTTTAACACAAACTCCGGTATTAAACGCAGAAGAACTACAGCAATTCGTTTACGAAAGAAATCCTGAATATCAGGTTGCCGATCTCACCGTTAATCGCACTCAATATGACCTAATTCAAGCTAATGACGAGCGACGATGGAACCTTGATTTAGATGTCAGTTATGGCAATAATGCGAGTAGTTTAGTTAACGAAAATCGAGATTTACAGGCGGGTTTAGTTTTCTCAAGAGAGTTTGGCGATCTCACCATTGAGCAGCGCTACAAACGCAGTCAAATCAATGCGTTGCAAGCTGAAAATAATCTGCAAAATCTTAGAGAAAGCCTCAATTTACAGGTAAACGATCGCGTTCGCAATGTTAACTTAAGGCGCACTCAAGTCGAACAAGCGCGTCAAGCGAGAGAATTAGCAGAACAAAATTTGAGTAACGAACAAATTAAATTAGGGTTGGGTAGAGATACTTCAATTCGAGATGTGGTTGCCGCTCAAAATGCGCTTTCCCAAGCTCGCAGCCGCGAAGTTCAGACGATTATTGAGTACCTCAATGCCATCACTGATTTAGATCGTATATTAGGAACAACCTTAGAGACTTGGCAAATAACCCTACAAACCGACTGAAATCAAGTAATATCGCACTTAACTCGCGCTTGAACTGCGGCTTCAGCTTGTAGGAGTTGATTGGACAGAGTGTCTAATAGAATAGAGGCTGTTTCTAAATTGCGATCGCGTCCCATTTTTTCTAGCTGTGCTGCTTGTTGAGGCATACCATAAATCCCTACATTGGCAGAAGATCCCCTCAGCCGATGCGCGACTTGCACCACCTCAGCATAATTATTGCGGCTCACTGCTTCTGAGAGAATCGATAAGTCAGTCTGCGCTGCTTCAATAAAGGAAATCAGCAGGCGATCGATAAAGGTTTGATTGCCACGAGACAACTGTTCTAGGCGTTCCCAATCAATGGGAGAACTCTGCGATCCAGCAGTTGAAGGTTTGGGATGAGGCGGTTCTTGAATTGCGTCAGAGTTACTTTCTATCCAGCGTCGTAGCAAATTTTTAAGTTGTTGAAAATCCACAGGTTTGCTGACATAATCATCCATCCCTGCGGCAAAACACTTTTCTGCATCCGCAGGCATCGCATGAG
>JAAHGE010000301.1 GCA_010672635.1 Desertifilum sp. SIO1I2
TATACAAACCAAACCAAGCTACGGGGAATTCGTGGCTGTTGCCAACCCGAAAACTGGCATCAAACGCGGGGGAAGCTTCGTAACGCACAAACCCGGCGGCAGAATAGGAGTGTTGTTCCACCTGTTGCTGTAGCGTTTCTAATAGGGGGATAACCTCTGAGAGTTTGTGGGTACTCAGAACTTGCACGGGTTGCTGAAACTGCAACCAATGCTGATTT
Source organism: Desertifilum sp. SIO1I2 (assembly GCA_010672635.1). Lineage (GTDB taxonomy): Bacteria > Cyanobacteriota > Cyanobacteriia > Cyanobacteriales > Desertifilaceae > Desertifilum. The sequence continues at coordinate 219 of JAAHGE010000301.1, forward strand.
TGGGCATCATACAAAACAACGCGATTTGTTGCGAGTGGGGATTTGTGCATTCGGCGCAAGCATCTGAGGTTAATCTTTATCGATCTTTACACAACACAAACCATGTTGATTCGACAATATCAAGCCTCGGATGCCGAAGCGATCGCTCAATTGTATCGAGATTCGGTGCAAGGGATTGGGGCGACGGCCTATAATACCGAACAAGTGGCGGTTTGGTCATCTTATCCAACAGATTTAGAGCAGTTTAGAGCGCTATTAGGAATTGGGTTAACCTTAGTTGCAGTAGAAGAGACTCAGCTAGCCGCATTCGGACAGCTACACCCCCTCAATCATATTGCCTTTCTCTATACAGCCAGCCGTTATGGTAAGAAAGGCTATGCGACCGCAATTTACCAACAACTAGAAGCGTATGCAAAAATGCAAAGATGCGATCGCCTTACCACTGAAGCCAGTCGCATCTCCAAATTTTTCTTCCTAAAAATGGGATTTGCTGTGGTTGAACCGGAAATGGTTGAACGCCAAGGCGTCCAATTTGAACGCTTCAAAATGGAGAAGCAGTTAGGCTAGCTTCTGTCGAACGCTGGCGTTACTCAGAAACTCTTTGTGGGCAACCTAGAAATACTGGCCCTAAGCTTGTATTTAAAAATTACTCGCGATCGTTTACGGTGCTGAATCTCTATGTCTGCGAACCCTCAAAAACCGCCTAAAAGCTTAGAAGAACTTGAAGCCGAACTCTATGCACCCGCAGGAACAATGACCGCTTCTACGGCAACTCAACCCGTAAAATTTAAACGCCCCGTTCGTTTCCTGCGTCGGCTATTTTGGGTTTCCCTGCTATTGGCTATCCCCACTAGCCTCATCTGGATAGCCAACCTTCCCTATCCCGTCGTTCGCAAAACCATGACCGAAAAAGCGCCGATTTTACTGTTACCCAGTTATATTAAAATCGAGTCGCATTACAAAAGCGCGATCGCCGCCCTCGAACAAGCAGACCGCTTAATTGAAAGCCCCACCAGCGCCGCAGACATAGACTTAGGCGGGCAAAAACTCCAAGAAGCCCAAAAACACCTCAACGCCTTACCCACCTGGCTAGCCAGTTCCGTGTATGAATATCGTTATTGGGGGTATGGGTGGCAATTTAGCTACGCAGGCTGGAACTCCGCCAGGGCAAGGGCTGGACGCTTAGAAGCCAAAGTCTTTCAGGAACGCAACGCCCAAACGCAACTCAGCGAAGCCAACGCCGCCTTAAACCAAGCCAAACAACAATACGCCCAAGCCGCCACCCCCATCGACAAACCCATCGCCATTGCTGCTTGGCGTTCTGCCTTAGACCAATATCCCCAAATTCCCACCAGTACCCTAGCCGGAAGAACCGCCCGCCAAACCTACGAAACCTCTCAGCGCGACTTTAGAGAAACCGTCGGACTCGCCGCCGATAACCAACGGGTTGCCACCATTATCGCCGGAGCCCGCGAATTTGGCAGACAAGCCGCCATCCTCGGTCAAAACCCACCCCATCCCACAGAAAAATGGCAACAAATTGCCCAACTTTGGGAAGACGCCATTCGCCCCCTCAATCAAATTAAACCCGATGACCCGCTAGGTTACGCAGAAGCCCAGAAATTGATGGCGGAATACAGAGTCAACCTCGCCCAAATTGAACTGCGCCGGAGTGCTGAAGTCAATTCCGTCCGGGCTTTTGAACGGGCGCAATCAGAAATTAACACCCTACTCGCTAGACCCAACTCCACCAATCCCAATTACACCATTAGCCAACTTCAAAGTATCATTAACCAGCTAGAAAAGGTACAAAACGGCACCACGCCCTATCTAGAAGCCCAACGCCTCCTCCTGTCTGCCAAAGCCAAACTCAACGAGTTTCAGCGCTAGCTTAAGGAGGATGGGGGAAAGAAGGGAATTGGGAATTAGGAGTTGGGGGTTGGGGAAAAGAGGGTGGGGAGATGGGGGGATGGGGGGAAAGAAGGAGAATCAGCTATTATTCTCGATACCTACTTGCAATACCGCTACTGGATGTGAAAGCTACGAAACTCGGTACTTTGCATTAGTTTTCCCACTCAGCACTCCTTTCCCCACTCAGCACTCAGCACTTTTTTCCCCACTCGGAACTCGGAACTCGGAACTCGGAACTTTGCACTCCTTGCCCCCCACCTCCCCATCCCCCCACCCTCTTCTCAGCACTCTAGAACAATTTTCCCTAACATCGAACCCGACTCTAGCAGGCGATGGGCGTTGGCGGCTTCTGCGAGGGGGAAGGTTTGGGTGAGTTGAATTTTGAGTTTTCCTTCGTCAATTAACCGGGCGCATTGGCGGAGAATTCTAGCTTGTTCCTGCTGGGCTTCTACCATTCCCGTTAGCATCGGAGTCAACATGAGTTCTAGGCTAACTCTGAGGTTGCGATTTCTGGCGACCTTCCATTCCGTATCCGTTCCGGGGGTTAAAATTGTGACGATATCTCCATAGACGCGGACGGCGGGAAAGGTTTGGGTAAATAGGGGTTCGCCGACGGTATCAAAGGCTAAGTCAACGCCTTCGCCGTTTGTCCAGTCGAGAGTGGCTTGTACAAAGTCGGTTTGCTGATAAAAAATAACTTGGTCTGCCCCTAACTGGCGAACAAATTCGGCTTTTTCTTCGGTACTGACGGTGGTGGCGACGGTTGCCCCTTGCAGTTTAGCAAGCTGAATGGCGACATGACCCACGCCTCCGGCCCCGGCGTGGATGAGGGTGGTGCGTCCGGCTTGTAGGTTGCCTCGGTCGTAGAGGGCTTCCCAGGCGGTAATGAGGACGAGGGGGGCGGAGGCGGCTTCTGCGAAACTGAGGGAGGTGGGTTTTTTAGCGGCGAAGCGTTCGTCAATGATGGTATATTCTGCGTAGTTGCCGGGATGACCGCCGAGTCCGCCATTACAGAAGTAGATTTCATCGCCGACTTGGAAGTTTTGGACGCCGGAACCCACTGCTTCGACAATTCCCGCGCCGTCGCAACCTAAAATCGCGGGCATTTGGTCGGGGTAGAAGGTTCCCCGTTGGCGGAGTTTGGTGTCGATGGGGTTAATGCCAGCGGCTTTGAGACGAACGAGAAGGTCTTTTTCCCCTTTGAGGGTGGGTTTTGGGATTTCTTGAATTTGCAGGACATCAGGAGTCCCGCTAGCGGTCATTAAAACGGCTTTCATAACGCTTTGAGGCTGACTAAGACGCCGGGTGATTTTTGGATGGGTACGATATCCAGAATATCGGTTTGGGCGCAATATTTCAGGTCTTCCTGACCGTCTAAGCGTAATAGGCGTTGGCCGTGGCTGGCGTGATGTAAGAGTTGCAGGAGGTTATTTTGCCATTGACGATACAGCGCAACGGCTCCAATGACTTCATCATTACCTGCAAGGTCTTCTAGGGTGCAGTTGGCTTGAGTCATCAGGGCGCTGGCGATCGCACCCGCGCAGACGGTATCTTCTAAGGAGAAACTCCCTTCCCAACCGGAACCCACTAACCATAGGGTTTCCGGTTGTTGCTTCAAGACATATTCAACGATGGCTTGGCGGTTGATTAAGGCGGCGGTGAGAACAACCGGACAAGCTTGGATGCATTGTAAGGCGCGAGTGCCGTTGGTGGTGGTGATAAACAGGCGTTTGCCTGCCATGAGTTCCGGCGTACAATCTAAGGGGGAGTTGCCGAGATCGCAGCCTGTTACTTTCGATCCTCCTCGTTCTCCGGCCCGCAAGCGTTTCTCGGCTGGCCAGTCTTCGCTGACTTGCATGAGTTTATCAAGGTCGCTAAAGGCTTGAACGGCTTCTGCACCGACATGCAAGGCTGTAGCAATTGTACTGGTGGCGCGCAGGACATCGATCGCGATCGCGCAATCGGCAGGGCGATCGCTCGGAGTAAGTTCAGGCGTATGATAAACAAAAAGCTTCACAGGCAAGAGGGGGTTCGGGTTTGACATAGTACCGAGATCCCATTCTAGTTGGGACTGTGACGCTATAGTTGATGAGTTTCACAATCCTCACTATAGAGTGACCTCTAGGATTGCTCAATTTTCCCAAATCGGTTCAAAATTCAGCAACGTTTGCATCGCCCTTTTTAAGCTGGGAGAATTGACTTGGGCTGCCTCAGCTTGCCAACTGTTCTGAACAAATCGGATGAGTTGACCATTATAATCTTTGCCAATTTTAGCTGTACTTCCTTGAGCCGGTACTATTCCTTCTCGTAAAGTTCGCTTTCTCGATCGACGTGCTAGGTTAATGAGACATTGTTTAGGGTCAGGAATCTCATCGCTGTTTACAGGAATCAAATCTTCTGAAATACCCAAAAAATCAGAAAATGCTTCTCGATGTGCCAACAACCAAGCTTCAACTTCTCTAACTGCAATTCGGAAAAGTAAGTTGGGATGTTTCGGTTGAGATAACCAGCTTGATATCAAGGACAAAGGACATTCTTCAGTATCCAAATCTGTGAGAACGAAATAGGGCATTCCTTTTGCAGCGTGATTGAGACCGGGAATCAGCTTTTTGAGATATCCAAATCCACCCTTATTATAACATTGACCTACAGAGAAATTGCGTAGAGACTGTTTGAGCATTTCTCTTAATACGGCTTCACTTAATGCATCTTCAACAGCCAAATTAATGGGAATATCATTCATTGGAATTGGGTCAGTTGGGCAATGGCTGAGGGAGCAGTATAGGGCAATGCTGCATCGGCGATACTTAACCCCCCTTCTAGCAATAGCTTAATCCTTTCTATTGAAGCTACAGATTCTACTTTTGTCCCTTCATTTGTCGGGGTTAGCAAGAGAACCTCCTCGCCGCCAATTCCTTTATCAGAAAGCAATTCAGCACTATGAGTGCTCAGAATAACCTGCTGTTTTTTTTGCCGTTGAAAGCGATGAATTAAGGATGGAAGTTGGCTCACAATCGAAGAATTCAAAGAAAGTTCAGGCTCTTCTAATAAAAGTAAGGAATTGGTTTCTAAAAGAGACCAAAATAGCCCTATTAAACGCAGCGTTCCATCCGAAAACTGATCTTCTCTTTGTTTCCCCGCATTTGGTCGCCAATGTTCGTACACTGCTTCTAAATGAGGAACCCCCATTTCATCCTTTGTATCCGTTAAGTTCCGCAATTGTGGTAGAGCCAAACGCAAAGCTTTTTCAATTTTAGTTAAGCGAGATCTACGGGATTTTTCTGGAGTTTTGGCAACTCTTTCTAAAAAATTTCGACCAAAAGGATCTTCGGCAAGACTTGTCACCCCAAATGCTTCAGGATGGCGAACCAACTGTGGGATCAAATGGAGATATAAAATAGATTCTAAAAATTTAGAAATCTCTCTAAAATCCGCATTTGAATTAACTTGCTCTAAATAAGTTTGGGTCAGCCTTAGCTTATCTTTGCGGTCGTCAGAATTAGGACGATCGATAATTTTATCTTTGCATTTCCAGACTCTTTCAAACTCTAAAATAGGCTGACGATGTCCTCTATTTTCCTGAACAATACCAATTTCATAAGTCCAGTTAGGTTTATGACTGAGAGAGTCAGCTAATGAGATTGAAACTTCAACTGTAGGATTTCTTCTGGCAGAAAGACAGCGAATTTTAGACAGCCCTCCTCTATCAATAACTGCCTTTTGCAGTCCGCCTCCAGGTTTGGCAATATCTCGTAGAAACCTGAGTGAATCGAGAAAATTGGACTTTCCCGAAGCATTAGGTCCTACTAAAAAAACACGCTCTTGTAAATTTACATCCACTAACTTAAAATTGCGCCAATTCTTTAACTTAATATGAGAGATAATCATCAATGACAATGTAGACCCAAACAGTCACTCTCGTCTATTTTACAAAATAAACTAGCGGATCGGCGAATCGCTAAATTTCTGGTAGCGACAACCAGAGGTACAGGTTTCTTGAATTTCAACGGCGTAGAGTCCGGGTAGTTTAGCGGCTTCTAAGCGATTGTAGATCCATTTGGCGATCGA
>JAAHGE010000302.1 GCA_010672635.1 Desertifilum sp. SIO1I2
TCTAGCCCCTTTGGGAAAGAATTTGAACGCGTCTTTAAGACCCGCAAACAAGAAGCAGACGAATTTTATAACAAGTTTTGCCCCAGTCACTTTAGTGCTGACCAGCGATTAATTCAGCGTCAAGCTTTTGCCGGATTGTTGTGGACAAAACAGTTTTATCATTACGTCGTAGAAGAATGGATTAAAGGCGATCCAGCACATCCTAATCCTGACCGCGATTATGTTCGCAATCCCGAATGGATTCACCTCTATAACGATGACATTATTTCCATGCCGGATAAATGGGAATTTCCCTGGTATGCCGCTTGGGATTTAGCCTTTCATGTCGTTCCCTTTGCCGTTATCGATCCAGACTTTGCCAAACGGCAATTAGACCGACTAACGCGGGAATGGTATATGCATCCAAACGGACAACTTCCCGCTTATGAATGGCATTTTAGCGATGTTAATCCACCCGTTCATGCTTGGGGCGCGCTCAAAGTTTATCAAGTCGAAAAAGACATTTATGGAAAAGGCGATCGCCTTTTCTTAGAAACCGTCTTCCAAAAGTTATTGATGAACTTTACTTGGTGGGTAAACCGCAAAGACAAAGACGGAAACAACGTTTTTCAAGGTGGTTTTTTAGGCTTAGATAATATTGGGATATTTGACAGAAGTTCCGACCTACCAACGGGGGGACGCCTCGATCAATCGGATGGAACAAGCTGGATGGGAATGTATTGTTTAAACATGCTTTCTATTGCCTTAGAATTAGCGCCTGAAAATCCAGCTTATGAAGACATGGCTAGCAAATTTTTTGAGCATTTTCTCTATATTGCAGATGCCATGAATCACCTTAGAGCAGCAGAAAGCAATTTGTGGGATGAAAAAGATGGCTTTTACTATGATGTTCTGCAATGTCCTCAGGGCGAGCGCGTGCATCTAAAAATCCGCTCAATGGTTGGGCTAGTGCCTCTATTTGCGGTTAGCATTCTCAAGCAAGAAACTCTCGAAAAACTGCCTAACTTTAAGCGTCGGCTAGCGTGGTTCATTGACAATCGACCGGACTTAAAACGGAATGTCGCTAACTTAGAGCAAAAAGGCAAAGGATCTTGTCGAATTCTATCCATAGTTAGCCCCGAAAAACTCCGTCGCATTCTCGAAAAGATGTTAGATGAAAGCGAATTTTTAAGCGACTATGGCATTCGTTCCCTGTCGCGCTTTCACGCCCGTCAGCCCTATACCTTAGAAATAGAAGATCGAGAATATTGCATTGCTTACGAAGCAGCAGAATCGAGAAGTGGAATGTTTGGGGGAAACTCCAATTGGCGCGGTCCCATTTGGTTCCCCATGAATTACCTGTTAATTGAGGCATTAAGAGAATTTTACGTTCATTTGGGAGATGAATTTAAAGTCGAATGTCCCACCGGATCGGGACAGTATAGGACCTTAGCAGAAGTCAGCCACGAACTAGCCGATCGGCTGGTCAAAATCTTCGTTCGAGACGAACAAGGCTATCGCGCTATTTATGGCAAAAAAGACCCGTTCCAAAACCATCCTGAGTGGCGAGATTATATTCTTTTCCATGAATACTTTAATGGCGATACGGGCGCAGGTTTAGGGGCTAATCATCAAACCGGGTGGACTGCCTTAGTCTCGCAGTTATTGCACATTTAGAGGTAAAGGACAGCGCTGATGCAAAGTTTATTAAAGAAAAGCCCAGTTGCGATCGCAGCCTTTTGGATCGGGTTCTATCTATTAATTACCCTACTCCCTCTCGTCATTCTGCTACTTCATCCGGTTCCCCAAGGCAGAAGCTTCTGGATTGAATTATCCGTCGCTTTAGGGTTTATTGGTCTAGCCATGATGATGCTGCAATTTGCCCTAACTGCCCGAATCAATCGGATCGAAGCCTCCTACGGCGTCGATATCATTTTGCAATTTCACCGCTATATCTCGCTAGTGGCTTTTGCCTTTGTGCTGATTCACCCGATTATCTTATTCGTTTATGAACCCGAAACCTTGGGACTTTTAAACATTTTTGAGGCCCCGTGGCGGGCGCGGGCGGCGGTAACAGCAACAATAGCCTTAATTGCCCTAGTAGTCACATCGGTTTGGCGTCAGCAGTTCAAAATTCCCTACGAAGGATGGCGCATTGCTCACGGAATTTTCGCCGTCCTCGCTGTCGGATTAGGACTGGTTCATGCAATCTTAGTGCAAAATTACCTCTCTTTCTTTTGGAAGATAGTGCTTTGGTGTGGCATGGGGTTAATTGCCCTCTGGCTGCTCATTTACGTGCGCGTCGTCAAGCCTTGGTTCATGCTGAAAAAGCCGTACTTGGTGGAAGAGACGATCGAGCAACGAGGCGATGTGTGGACGTTAGCGCTGCGTCCGCGAGGTCATGATGGGTTTACTTTTCATCCCGGTCAATTTGCTTGGATTACGGTGGATATTTCCCCGTTTCGGATGCGGGAACATCCCTTTTCCATGTCTTCGAGTGGCGACCATCCCGAACGGATTGAGTTTAGTATTAAGGCTCTGGGAGACTTTACTAAAACCGTTAAAGATATTAAACCGGGAACGAAAGCTTTTCTGGATGGCCCCTATGGGGTGTTTACCATTGACCGTTATTGGGATTCGGCGGGGTTTGTGTTCATTGCTGGGGGAATTGGGATTACTCCAATTATGAGTATGTTGGTGACAGCCGCAGAACGCGAAGATGACCGCCCATTTGTGCTGATTTATGGCAGTCGCAGTTGGGACGATATCACCTTCCGCGATGAATTGGAAGCCTTGAAAGACAAAATTGACTTAAAGGTGGTTCACGTTCTGCGGAAACCCTCGGATGATTGGTCTGGGGAAACGGGTTATGTGAATAAAGACTTGCTAGAACGCTATCTACCGCGTCACCGAGGCAGTCGGCAATATTTTATCTGCGCCTCGCCAAAAATGATGGATCAGGTGGAAGCCGCATTGCACGAACTAGAGGTTCCCGTCACCAACGTCCACATGGAACACTTCAATTTGGTCTAATGAGGGGATTTATATGCGTTACAGTATCATGCTGCAACTTGCCAGCGCGATCGCACTCATTTTAGTAGGCGGGAGTGCCCTATTTGCCTGGGTGCAAAGTCGGCCTGTATCTAGTCCCCAGGTGGATGTTTCTAGCACGGAAGTTGAGGAACGAATTCACACACGTTCATTGAAATAGGTATGACTTCTAGCGATTTATTAACGGAAGCTTGTCGTCGCCGATGCCTTCCTCAACAATCTTAAGTATCTCAGTTGGTTCGATTTTACAGCGGACGGATAAGAGTGCAAAGTTCCGAGTTCCGAGTGGGGGACTGAGTGCTGAGTGTAAAGTGCTGTTGCGCGGTTCTTGGTGCGTAGCGGTGTGCTGAGTGAGAAGAGGATGGCGGGAAGAGTGGTGAGTGCTGTTGCGTGGTTCTTTGGTGTATGGCAGTGTGCTGAGTTGATAATTATCAAGTCTTCCTATCTTTTCTTCCCCCTAACTCCTAACTCCTAACTCCCAACTCCCTTCTTCCCCCCATCCCCCCATCTCCCCATCCTCCCATCCTCTTCCCCCTAACTCCTAACTCCTAACTCCCAATTCCCTTCTTCCCCCCCTGCACTCAATTGCCCTATGATATGGGTTGGAGATGATTCAACTGTTTTGCTAAAAATACTGTCATTATGGATATTTTGTCGTTGGGTTGGGTTTCGCTGTTGGTTTTGTTTACGTTTTCGATCTCGATGGTTGTTTGGGGTCGTAACGGTTTCTAATTGCTGTCGATTGCGTGTCAGACATGGAATCTCCCGTTTTTACAGGGCTAGCTGTTGTGGCGTTTGGTTTGATGGTTGTTGTGAGTGGGGGCATTCTCTATCTTACGGCGGCTGAGTGGCGCGATCGCAGAAGGCGCGATCGCGAACAGCGAGAACGCTAATTAACGAAAGGGTAAGCGATGCTTACCCTTTTCGCGTTCCAGGGGTGGTTTCTAAGGGCATTTGGGCAAAATGTTCGAGTAGCAGTCGATGGACAAAGATATATCCACCCCCCACTTTTTGGAGAAAAATCCGCTCTGTGGCGTAATCTAAAAAGCGGCTATAATTCCAGGGAATGCAGCCTTGGAAATAAAGGATCAGGCGTAATATCAGATGTTTTAAACAGGCTTCTCCTCCTCCCACAACTAAGCCAAAGGATAAGCCACAAAGCGCCCAGAAACTGACGCGGAACTCGCACACCCAGGCGATTAAACCAGGAATGAGGATGCCAAAGATTGCGAAGACGAGGGCATTTTTTGCAGATTGGCGAATCCCTTGATTGGGGATAGTGGCTGTATCAATTGTTGGCGTACTGAAGCCGCGAATCAAGATTAGAATTAAGCCAAAGGTTAGACCAAAAATTAAGCCTTGGCTGATTTCTTGAGGAAGAGAGGAAGAATAATTAGCTTCAGTAATTTGACCAAAAGCAACCCCAAAAGCAAGCTTTAAAGCAATGCCAAATAGAGGCGCGATCGCACCCCCCAAAATCAGCGTTTTTTGGGCGCGTTGATACGACCATTTTAAGGTAGGAGAAGGGACAATTTGATGAGTACCAAAAACTAGAGCAAAAATAATTCCCCCAATCAGTACAGCAGGGACTAGTTTCTGAATTTCAAGCACAAAACTACCAATTAATCCACTAATTAAAATAAAATTAACCCAAAAAATCAATTGATAAACTTTAAGCTGTTGAGAATTCGCTAACCAATGGGGTTGCAAACGTTCAATCAAGAAAATTGTTTGAGACTCTGCTACCATTTTTTGAGCTAACCAAATCAGCCATTGTTGGGTTTGCTGTTGGGGATAAACTGATTCAACGTTACGGCGGTTCAACATTCGCTGAATATAGGCTTCAAATAAATGACGATGGCGATCGCAAATCGATTCAAATCGAGGAAAATCCTCTAACGGAATTCGCTGATAAGCCAACATCATAATACTCAGCATTAACGGCGACTTTACCAACTCTTGCAACGTCCAATCCTTTTGAATAGCTTGACTGAGAGTCACTAACGCCGAACCCGTATTTTCTAGATAGTGCTGAACCTGCTCTAGCGTCAAAGATTGCAAACAAATTGCTCCTTGTAATTGCAAGCGACAGTTCAACATTTCATAATCTTGAATTCGACTACAAACCACCAGTTCTGTATGACCGTATTTTTGACAAAATTGATTAATGACTTGCACGCAATGTTCGCGTCTTGTGACATCAACTTCATCTAAACCATCCAGAAGTAATAATAACTGCTGGCGTTCGATCCAAGTTTGACTAATTTCGCGAGCAACTTGATATTTAGTTTGTAATTCTTGTTGCAGCCAATCTGCCAAAGGTTGTTTTAACTGAGTCCAAGTTGAGAGATTAAAAACAACGGGAATCGGCTGATTAAAATTAGCTTCCGCACGAACTACCAAATGACGACCTAATTCTAAAAGCGTTGTAGTTTTGCCAGAACCCGGTTCGCCTAAAATGAGTAACGTTCGCCCTTCTCCCATTTCGTCAAACTTATCAATTGCTTGGGTTCCCGGAGGTAAAGATTGGCGAGATTGTTCTGGGGTTTCCCAAGCCATTCCCCAAGGATGTTCAACGGCATCTAGGCGAATTTCTAAACCCAACTCAATTAAAGCTTTGCCATGTAAAGACGTTTCCAAAACCCCTTTAATCCAATAATTTTTCACCTTATTCAGCAAAATCTGACGGTTGCGGTAGCTTTGTTGGGAGTACGCCACCGGAAGCGGAGTCGGGGGTTCGGGAGATGGGGAAAATTCTGGAGGTTCGAGGGTGGCTAATAAAGGAGAAGTGGGTTCTGACGGCGGACTGAAAATCGGCGAGTCTACTTCTAGGGCTGCTAGCATGGCAGTAGCCGAGGCATAGCGATCGCCCTGATGAACGGCGATCGCCCGATTGAGAATCGCCGCTAAACTAGCATCAAGGGCAACTCTACTCGCATCTTGCCATAACAAATGTCCCGTTCGCGGATCGAGAGGGAGAGTTTGAGGCGACTGTTGGGTTAATAAATAAATCGCTGTCATCCCCAAACTATATAAATCGCTAGCATAGGTAGGCTTCCCGGCGGCTTGTTCCGGCGGCATATATCCCCGCGTACCAATAGCAATACTCAAAGCAGACTCGCCGGGAGGTATCCCTAACGTCATCGTCTCCTT
>JAAHGE010000303.1 GCA_010672635.1 Desertifilum sp. SIO1I2
CGTAGGTTTGTCCCTGCCAAGAGCCAATAAAGACTTGTCTTTCTAAATCATTGAGATGCTTTCCCGTCTTAGCATAAAGGAGATTATCTACAAACTCCAAAGCATCTTTAACATCCATATATTTGACACACTTCAAAGGTAATCTTGCGAAATTATCTGCCTATCGGTTCTGGGGAAAGTTTAGCGACTGAAGTTCTGTAATTCTCCGAGTTGACTAATATTGTAGTTTGCCCTGTCCTTGCACCCGTGACGGAGATCGCAGACACCAATTTGCTCGGTTGCTAGCTGAGGTTGCCTTGCTAATCCGTAATTCTATCGAGAATAAAGCTGAAAAGCACCCTAAATTGAAGTTCGACGATCGCGCTGATTGCTGGCACCCACTTGAGGTTTCATGAGGTTTTATGAGTTTTTTATAGCAGACTGCGCTCCAGATTTTTAAGCAAGCAGTCGCATCTTCAAATAAACTTCAAAATATCTGAGCTTTTCTGGTTCCAATTTTGGCCGTCATGAACCAAACTGTTGTTATGGGTTTCCCGATCCTTCAAGTTTTCGGCTAGGAAAAATGAGTAAGTTAGTCACTCCCGCCAATCAACAAGCACTGCAAAAAGGATTTGCACTTCATGAGCTTGAGAGTTCATCAACTCAAAACATCAGGGGACAAGAGATGACCAATCTCACGCAACTTGCAATTAACGCCTGTGTCGAAAGCCTGAAAATTGGGTATTGTCAACTCTATGGAACCCCATTAGGCTCAGACGACTCGCCAAAATCCGACTATATCGAAATCGTCGCCGCAGTTGCCAACCTCGCCCTCAGCGAAATTGCGCGTAGCGATGCGCTGTACCACGATGTCGAACACACCATCCTCGTGACGCTAGTGGGACAGGAAATTCTTCGAGGCAAGCACAAATGCGAGGGAAATGTCAGCCCGGAAGACTGGTTGCACGCACTCATAGCGCTTCTGTGCCATGATGTGGGGTATGTTAAAGGCGTCTGCCAGCAAGATGAGGCCCAAACCCGATGTTTTGCTACGGCGACCCCCCAAGGGATGGTACAACTTCCCCCCGGCGCAACCGATGCAAGCCTCACGCCCTATCATGTCGATCGCAGCAAGCAATTTGTGGTCGAACGCCTGATTGAGTGTCCTTGGCTCGATCTACAACAACTGCAAGCCTATATTGAGCTAACGCGTTTTCCGGTGCCTGCTGGCGAAACCCACCAGGATACGGAAAATTACCCCGGTTTAATTCGGGCGGCAGATTTGATTGGACAACTTGCCGATCCGCGCTACCTGCAAAAGTTGCCCGCTTTATTCCACGAATTTGAAGAAAATGGAACCAATCGCTGTTTAGGCTATCGCCATCCTGGGGAGTTGCGGGCGGGTTATCCTAATTTCTTTAAAAAAGTCGTTTGTGCCTACATCCAGCCCGCGCTACAGTACCTTAACCAAACCGCAGGCGGCCGCCAGATTGTCGAGCAACTGTATCGGAATGTTGCGGTGGTTGAACAAGAGTTACAAATGGGGACGGATTTACTCAAAGAGCAGCCTGCACCCGCAAATCGACCGAACGCGGGTGAATTCGATAAGGGGGACTGGTTGCAATTATTGTATTCAGGTCAGACGATTCGCTTAAGACAAACTTGTCACTAAGGGCAGTTTCAGCCTGAATGGGTAGCATGGGAAAGATGAATGGTTGCTAGCTCAATCAGATCGTCACTCCATTGAATATACGAGGCACGCAGGATCATGAAGTCTAAACTCCTATTTGCGATCGCAGCCGCGACCCTTCCCTTGGGTGGCGGGTTATCCGTCAGTGCGAACCCCGCACCCCCCGTTCGTCCTCTGGTTTCTCAGCAACCCACTTCAGCGAACTGGCAAGAATTTGCCTCAAATGACGGTAAATTTTCAGTTTTAATGCCGGGAGTACCCGAAGCCGATAGCAAAACCGATCCGAATGGTAATGTCAACCATTCGTTCATGTTGGCATTGGATGAGGAGTTGTACCTGATTAATTATTTTGATTTCCCCGAAGGCTTTAGCGCTGATTCTGCCCAAGTGCGGGAACTCCTCGATACGCTTCCCAACTCTTTTGCTCAAGGTGCCTCAGCTCGCTTAGTCGGCGATCGCAATATTACCCTAGATGGCCACCCCGGAAAGGAATTTCAATTCGCCTTAGCCAACGAACAAGCGCCTCCAGGAATTGGTCGGTTGTATTTGGTGGATCGACGCATCTATTTGGCGATCGCCATGACGCCCCAATCGCAAAAAGCCCAGCGCTTTTTAGAATCGTTCCGCATCCTCTCCTAAAACCGCGCCAAAAAAAGGCTAATCGTTTTAAACGATTAGCCTTAACCCTGCAATGCTTGAATTTTCAAGTTTTATCCAGGCGGAAATGCTTTAAGCCAAAGTTTCTGGGCAATATCCTAAGCCCATGACAAACTGCTTGCGAAACTCTTCAACTTCCCCGCATTCTGGATTGCCATGAGACACAACAGCCACTTGGTAGCGGCGCATCACATCAATGGGGGATTGACCCGTTTCTAAGCTCCATAAAGCCATTTGCACGCGGATTTCTGGTTGATAGGGGAAACCCAGCTCGTTTAAAAAGGCACGAAAATCTCCATCTTGTTGAGGCTCTAAAGGCTCATTCAGTTTAATTTTGATTGCCCAGCCATCAATTTGATGGATCACTGTAACAAAAGCTACTGACGACCGGAGGGGTGTAGCGTGCAAATGTTCAATGATTCTAAGCGTAAGGCTGGCATTCGCCAAATAATAAATATATTGCATCTACTGTCCTTGGAAACCAAGCAAGCGCTACTTCTCTATTCTCACGAACTCGCCCCGATTTCACTAGGGGAAAAGCCCCCGATATTATATGGGGAGTTTCCCCCAAAATCCCCCTAGGTTCTAGCGGTCTTCCCAGAACTCGATTAACATAGCGAAACACTCTTAAGAAAAAGTAAAATTCGGACTTAAAAATTAGAAATGTGCCCTGTTGATTTTGATTCAGCGCCCTCCTTCTCAACTGACCCGAACAGTGGAGAAATTGACCGAAATTTGAACGCCTATGATTACGAACTCCCGCTGGCAAGAATCGCTCAAAACCCGGTTAACCCTAGGGATCGCTCTCGCTTGCTAGTAGTTGATTCCCCCACCCAGCATCAGCATCGTCTGTTTTGCGATTTACCGGAACTCTTGCAACCCGGTGACTTATTAGTTCTTAACAATACGCGCGTGCTTCCGGCTCGCTTGTACGGTTGTAAGTCTACTGGGGCCCCGGTTGAAGTGCTATTGCTGGAGCGACAGCAAAACCGCACTTGGCTAGCCCTCGTCAAACCGGGAAGACGCGTTAAAATTGGTGCCCAACTCATTTTTCATCCCCTCAATGCGGATGGGGGAGATCCCCTATGCGCCAAAGTGATTGCCAGGGATGACGCCACTGGGGGACGCTTGCTAGAGTTTGATATCCCAGAAGGCGAATCGTTAGAAGCGCAGCTCGATCGCTATGGTCGCATCCCCCTTCCTCCTTATATCACCGAGTCTGAAGCCTTACCGGAACAATATCAAACTGTTTATGCCCAACAACCGGGTTCAGCCGCCGCCCCAACCGCTGGATTGCACTTTACCCCAGAATTGTTGCAACGCTTGCAAGAACGCCAAATTGAGACCGCCTACGTGACTTTACATGTGGGGGTTGGGACGTTTCGCCCGGTGGAGGTGGAAGATATTACCCAACACACCATGCACAGCGAATGGTTGGAAGTCTCGCCGGAGGTGGTGGAGAAAATTCAGCAAACCCAAGCCAAAGGCGGGCGCGTCATTGCGGTGGGGACAACGGCGGTTCGGGCTTTAGAAGGAACCGCCGCCGTCGCCCAACAACAGGGGGAATCTACCCCCCTAGTTGCCCATGAGGGAAAAACCAATTTATTTATCTACCCCGGCTATCAGTGGCAGGTGGTGGATGGGTTGATTACCAATTTTCATTTACCGCGATCGAGTTTGTTAATGCTGGTGAGCGCGTTGATTGGGCGTCAGCGCCTGTTGGATTTGTATGCGGAGGCGATCGCACAGGAGTATCGCTTTTACTCCTTTGGCGATGCCATGTTGATTTTGCCGGAGGCTAGACAATATTACAGAAAAACAGACTAATATATCCACGTAACCCGCAAAGCAAGTGAACTCATGGTCAAACGTGCAAATCTTCGTCTCGTTTCTCAGTGGTCGCAACAAATTGGGGTAGTCGCTGCAACGGTCTTGTGTGGCGTTGCTTTCGGATCGCCTGCGGTTTTGGCCAATCCCCCCGTTCAGACCCCTTTAGAGTCGCGCACCTCTGCTCAAGGAGGGCTGCAAATTGATGCCAAACAGGCTGAGGAACATTACAAGCTCGGCGTAGAATTGCAACAACAGGGGCAAATCCTCCAGGCGATCGCCGAATATCGCCAAGCCCTGCAATACAATCCTCAACTCGCCGCCGCCTACGTTAATCTAGGGGCGGCTTTGGCGAATCAGGGAAATATTGATGCGGCAATTGAGTCCTACGAGGAAGCAATTCGCATCGATCCAGATATGGCTGAGGCGCATTTTAATTTGGGTAATGCCTTTATTACCCAAAACCAAATGGTAGAGGCGATCGCGCAATATCGCGAAGCGGTTCGTCTCAAACCCGATTATGCTAAAGCCCATTACAACCTCGGTAATGCTCTCGCTGCGGAAAAACAACGGGAAGAGGCAATGGTTTCTTGGCAAGAAGCCATTAAAATTAATCCAGAGTTTGCAGAGGCGCACGCGAATTTGGGACTCGCTCTCTATCAAAGCGGTCAGCGTCAAGCTGCGATCGCCTCTTTTACCACAGCCAGAGATTTATTCCGCGCCCAAGGAAATACCCAACAAGCGGAACGTTTAGACCAAGTTTTGCAAAAACTCACGACTAGCCGCCCCGCCGTGGGTTGAATGACAGAAGCTCAGGGTGCGTTCGACAACTGCAACGCACCTGTTGAACTTGAATCGCGATCGCAAACAATACGCGGTCCCAGACCCAAAACTATTTTCAAAAGCCTGTTGGATCTGCAATACAGCAGATGAGTACATCTGTAATAAGCATTAGGTCGATTCCCTCTGAGAAGCTCTATCCTAATTTCGATTGAACCTGAATCCTTGTCTGGGATACACCGACTGGATTTTAAGAGATTAGGCTATAGCATCAACAGGAATTCTCATGGCTAACGTTATCTTTTTTGAAAAGCCCGGATGTATCAATAACACCCAACAAAAAGCGCTACTACGATCAGCAGGTCATCAGGTAGAAGCGCACAATCTTCTGAGCGAACCCTGGAGAGTCGCAACGCTCCGTCCCTTCTTTGGCGATTTACCCGTAGCAGAGTGGTTTAACCTCACAGCACCTCAAATTAAGTCCGGCGAAGTGATTCCGGGGCAACTGGAGGAAGAAACCGCCCTGAATTTAATGATTAGTAATCCCCTATTGATTCGGCGTCCGTTAATGCAAGTGGGCGATCGCCGAATGGTCGGGTTTGAGACGGCTCAAGTTGCTGCCTGGATTGGGCTAGAGGTCGTAGAAGAGTCTCAGCAGGCGTTAATGCATCAAGATTTACAGACTTGCCCTAAGAGTAACCAACCTCCCAAAATTCTAGCCGACCATTAAGATTAGACGCAGCGGATCGAACCGCACGTACCAGGGAAACGGACGATCCTTCAGGGCTTGCCACTTTTCTTTGAAAACTTCTGCTTGCAAGTGGTAGTCGCGCCCATGCGTGGGTGTCCCATTGAGCTTGAGAAATAGAGTCATGCGATGGGGCGTTTCGCTCGCTAGAGCCAACCAGCAGGGAAACGTATTATTCAAACCCGGATCGTGGGGGGTTAGGGCGATCTGATGGGCCCGAATTCCCACATCTGCTAGCCCATCAGGAATCGCTTCCACCGCTTGCAGAGTAACGCCCCAATCCGTTGCTTCAATGGCGTTAGTACCCACCGTGACTGCGCGAGAAAAGTTTTTGCATCCCGTCAATTGAGCGACTCGAACGGTTTGAGGATGCTCAAAAATCCGGTGTTTGGAGTCAAAGGCGATCGCCCGTCCTCCAGACATCACCATTAATTTCTCACAGACGCGGTAGGCTTCCTCTAAATTATGGGTGGCGTTATTTGTCACACATAATTTAA
>JAAHGE010000304.1 GCA_010672635.1 Desertifilum sp. SIO1I2
AAGGGTAGCACAAGCAAACGCTGACTCAGCAGGTCTTAACCAAAAATTATCGATGGGTACGCTTTAAGTCTTCTAGGTCACTTTTTTAGAAATCTTAATCGCAGCGATGCCAATTTTACCTCGATCGGGACTCGCGGGGATCGATGGGGATTGGTATAACGAATGAAGCATGAAGTCAATGAATTGCATCGGTTGGATATTTCGAGAGGGGGATGACGATGGTTGATGGTGTTGCCGATTCGCACGATGAATGGGAGACTCGATCGAACGACTACTGGGACTGGTACGATCGCGGTCGGTCGCTAGACGAATCCGACTGCTACGAAGATGCGATCGCCTCTTACGATCAAGCCCTCAAAGCCCGCCCCGACGACTATTGGGCCTGGTATAACCGAGGTCATGCCCTGTGTACGTTAGGGCGCTACGGCGAAGCGATTGATTCCTACGATCGCGCCTTGGACTTGCGTCCCAATGACTACTGGGCGTGGTATCGTCGGGGACGGACGCTGCACGAGATGGGAGAGTGGCAAGCCGCCGCCCACAGTTACGAGAAAGCGATCGCCTGTAAATCTCGCGACTTTTGGGCCTGGTATCGCCTCGCCGATGTCCAACGCCAACTAGGACTGCACGATGAAGCCCTCAAAAGTTGCGATCGCGCCACCCAAATTAAACCCGAAAGCCTATTAGCGTGGCACGGTCAAGGACGCATTTTAGACGAACTCGAACAGTTTGAACAAGCCCTAGACTGCTACGACAAAGCCATAGACCTTCAGCCGGATGATGCCCTAGCTTGGTACGATCGGGGGCGCGTTTTTGACGACTTAGAACGCTATAGCGAAGCCCTCGATTGTTACGATAAAGCCGTATCCCTCAATCCGGAAGACTTTTGGGGTTGGTATCAGCGGGGTAACGTTCTCTACCAACTCGAACGCTATGAAGAAGCCTTAACCAGCTTTGAAACGGCCATCGATCGAAAACCCGACTGGCAGAAATGGCATCATCAATACCCCAGTTTAGCCAGTTGGGTGTGGCACGATCGCGCCCAAACGCTTCGCCGCCTGCAACGCTATCACGATGCCTTAGCCAGCTTTGATATCGCCTTAGAATACTATCCCGGCGATCCGAGTAGCCTCTATGGCAAAGCCGCCTGTTATGCCGCCCAAGGCCAACTGGAAGCAGCTGTAGCTAACCTGCAACAGGCGATCGCAGCCCATCCCAATGAATACCAAGAACTGGCTAAAATTGACCGCGACTTTGATGGCATTCGCGATCGCGATTCCTTCAGAACGCTGCTAGGAGAGTGCTAGATGCATCCTAGAATGGGAGTAGAGCAACACTTCTTTTCCCTAAAGTCTTATGAAGGCTAGCTATGACCGAGTTTTAGAGTGCTGCCCGGATAGCTATCACAGTTGGTATGCTTGGGGTAACGAACTGCGCCAGCGCGGAGAATATTACGAGGCGATCGCCTGTTACGAACGCGCTATCGAACGGATCGCCACCGATTACCGCGCCTGGTATCAACTGGCGAATACCCTCGACGATTTGGGACTGCACGATGAGGCGATCGCCTATTACGATCGGGCAGTTAAACTGCGCCCCAAACATTACTGGAGTTGGTACTGGCGGGGTCATACTCTCCGGGACTTGGGTCGCTATGCGGAAGCGATCGCCTCCTACGATCGCGTCATCGATCTGCGTCCCGATGACTACTGGGTGTGGTACAAGCGAGGACACGCCCTGCGGCTATGGGGACGCTATACAGAAGCCCACGAGAGTTATAACTGCGCCCTCAACCTGCGTCCCACCGACTATTGGGCCTGGTACTGGCATGGGGAAACCTTGCGCCAGATGCGTCGCTACAAAGATGCGATTAGCAGTTTGAATAAAGCCCTGCAAATCAAACCCGATGATTTTTGGGCTTGGTTCCGTCGGGGCGACGCCCTGCGACAGTTGCGCCGCTACCGCAATGCCATTTCGAGTTATAACCGCGCCCTAGAAGTCCGACCGCAGGATGGGGAAATCTGGTATCAGAAGGCTTGCTGCTACGTCGAGTTAGGCAGCTACAAACGCGCGATCGCCTGTTTGGAAGAAACCCTGGAAACGACTGGAGATTTCTATCTCCAAGCCGCCAAAACGAGTCCCGATTTTGCCAAGTTACGCGCCGAACCCCAATTTCAAAAACTGACCTTGAGTTCGTCGCGCTAATCTTTAGGCTTCTGGCTATGCAACCTTTTTTTGAGTTTTTTCTGGGTAGCTTTGCAGCCCTGTTTCCTGTGGTCGATCCGTTGGGAGGAGTGCCTGTCTTTCTCGTTCTCACCAGTGCCACTTCTTCTGGATTTCGCAATCAACTGGCTTGGAAAATCGCCCTTTACACCGTCAGTCTGCTTGTGCTGTTTTTGCTGGTGGGTGGGGGATTTTTACGCTTTTTTGGGATTTCTTTGGAAGTCGTTCGCATTGCGGGAGGAATTGTGGTCTTTCATGCGGGATGGCACACCATGAACGCTGACCCGAAACTGACCCCCGAAGATAGCGCCGAAGCCACCAGCAAAACGACGAACCAAGAAGACATCTCGTTTGTGCCGATGACAATTCCCATGCTAGCCGGCCCTGGCTCGATTGCGGTGACGCTAGGGCTAGCGGCGCAGGCGGGGCGCAATTTTGCGACGGAAACCTATATACGACTATTTGGGGCAGCGATCGCCATTGGGGTGGTAGGATTGACCGTTTATTTGTGTTTGCGGTCTTCTAATTTACTCTTAAGCTGGTTAGGAGAAACGGGAATTCGTGCCTTTAGTCGGATTTTAGGGTTATTTATTCTCGCAATTGGCGTGCAACTCATTCTCAATGGCTTTGCGGATTGGTTAGCCGATTTAGGGCTAGTCACTTTACCCGAACGCGCAGGTATCTCTCTGCTGTAGTCGTGGGCGAACTGATGCCAATTCAACTTCTCTCAATATTGTTTGCGCTAATTCTTACAGAATATTGATTTTTGTATCATAACTGTAGACATTATTAAGGTCGGGGCAACTCGGTAACAAGAATCGATAAAAATAGCTAACGGCATCTGACCAGGGGATGGGCTGCTGCCTTGCCAATCTCAAGAGCGTTTTATACGGATAGTTACCCCGAATGCAAACCCTCTCCAAAACCGAACCGCAACTTTTAGAACTCAAAAAGCGCCTCACCGAAATTCGCGACATTGAAGCGGCGTCTGCGGTCCTCTATTGGGATCAAGCCACCTATATGCCACCCGGCGGGGCCGCAGCCAGAGGCCGACAAATGGCAACCCTCCAGCAAATTGCTCATGAAAAATTTGTCGATTCAGCGATTGGGCAACTCTTAGAAGACTTGCAACCCTACGCCGACAGCCTCCCCTACGACTCCTTTGAGGCGAGTTTAGTACGGATTGCCCGTCGCAATTACGATCGCGCCGTTCGGGTTCCCTCTGCTTTTGTGGCCCAATTCTCGTTACATCGGGCAGAATCCTATAATGTGTGGGCGAAAGCGCGACCGGAAAACGACTTCGCGGCGGTGCGTCCCTATTTAGAGAAAACCGTAGAACTCAGCCGCGAGTATGCGAATTTCTTCCCCGGATACGAGCATATCGCCGATCCGCTGATTAATAATACCGACTACGGGATGAAAGCCAATACCCTGCGGGAGTTGTTTGGGCAATTGCGATCGCACCTGGTTCCGATTGTCGAAGCGATCGCCGCTAACCCACCCGCCGATGATGCTTGCTTGCGCCAACACTTCCCCGAAGCCCAACAAGTCGATTTTGGCTTAGAAGTCCTCGAACGCTTAGGCTACGATTTCCAACGGGGACGCCAAGATAAAACCCATCACCCCTTCACCACCAGCTTTTCCATCGGCGATGTCCGGATTACGACCCGTTACGATGAATACAATCTCAACGAAGGATTATCGAGTACGATTCATGAGATGGGCCATGCCCTCTATGAACTGGGCTTCGATCCGCAATTAGAAGGAACGCCCCTCGCCGATGGTGTCTCCTCTGGGGTTCACGAAAGTCAGTCGCGACTTTGGGAAAACCTTGTAGGACGCAGCCGCGAGTTTTGCACCTACTTCTATCCGCGCCTGCAAGCCCTGTTTCCCAGTCAACTCGCAGATGTATCGCTTGATACATTCTACTGCGCTCTCAACAAAGTTCAGCGCGGGCTGATTCGCACGGAAGCTGATGAAGTCACCTATAACTTGCACGTCACCCTGCGCTTTGACCTAGAGTTAGCCCTGCTAGAGGGTCAACTGGCCGTTCGCGACCTTCCCGAAGCTTGGAACGCACGGTACAAAGCCGATTTAGGAATCGTACCCGACAGCGATCGCGTCGGCTGTCTGCAAGATGTCCATTGGTATACCGGAGTCGTCGGGGGGATGTTTCAAGGCTATACGTTGGGGAACTTGATGAGCGTGCAGTTTTATCAAGCGGCGATCGCCTCAAATCCCCACATTGCTGAAAGCCTTCGCCAGGGTGAGTTTGGTTCATTGCACGAGTGGCTCAAACAAAACATTTACGCGCTCGGTTGCAAGTACACCGCAGCCGAATTAGTCGAACGCGTGACGGGCAAGCCGTTAAGTATTGACCCGTTTATGGACTATATTCGGCAAAAATACGGCCAACTCTATACGCTTTAAGCCTTGCAATCTCTCTCAAGACGGTGGGAGATTGTTGCAACATTCTGTAACTTAGGTGCAGTTAAGCCCGAATTGAAAATGCAAAGATTACGGAGAAATTATGTCTGAATTGCTGCAAGCTGTTTTAGAAAGCGATGAAAAATCAGACTTGCGTCAGTTCGCAAGCGAGTTGCGCGCCGCAGGCAACACCTATCTCCTGCGAAATGACATTCTGAACTCATTTTCGGACTATTGCGATCGCCATCAAAAAGAGAATGAGTTCCACGCTTCCTCGCTGAGTAAGCTGATCTATTACACCCAAGAAATTATTCTCGAAGATGAAAGCCTCTGTTGGATTATCCGTCCAGAAATCGCCCGCCAAGAAGTCTATCGCCTATGGAGCGATTTAAGCATCGAACCGATGACGGTGCAACAACTCCTCGACGTGCGCGATCGCTTCGTGAACCACTACCACCCCCAAGAAGGGGATGTCTTAGAATTAGACTTTGGGCCGTTTTACGATTATTCCCCGGCAATCAAAGACTCCAAGAATATTGGCAAAGGGGTGCAGTTTCTCAACCGCTTCTTATCCAGTAAACTCTTCCAAGCGCCCGACCAGTGGTTAAACGCGTTATTCACCTTCCTCAGCCTGCATCGCTACAATGGCACCCAACTGCTGATTAACGAACGAATCAGCAACCAACGCCAGCTTTCCGGTCAAATTAAAAAAGCGATTACCTTTGTTAGCAAACTTCCCGGCAATAAGCCCTACGATGAGTTTCGCTTTGACCTGCAAGTCATGGGGTTTGAACCCGGTTGGGGAAGTACCGCCAGTCGCGTCAAAGAAACCCTCGATATTCTCGATGACCTGATTGACTCGCCCGACCACCAAGCCCTAGAAGCCTTTATCTCCCGAATTCCGATGATCTTTCGGATCGTTCTGGTTTCGGTTCACGGCTGGTTTGGTCAAGAAGGCGTTCTTGGACGACCGGACACCGGGGGACAAGTCGTCTACGTCCTCGACCAAGCCCGCAACCTCGAAAAACAACTTAAAGAAGACCAAGAACTCGCCGGTTTAACGGGTCTAAACGTTGAACCCAAGGTGATTATTCTCTCGCGCCTGATTCCCAATAGCGATGGGACGCGCTGTAACGAACGCTTGGAAAAAGTTCAGGGAACCGAGAATAGCTGGATTTTGCGGGTTCCGTTCCGCGAATTTAACCCCAATTTGACCCAAAACTGGATTTCTCGCTTTGAAATTTGGCCGTACTTAGAAACCTACGCCATTGATTCTGAGAAAGAGTTGCTGGCCGAGTTTCAAGGAAAGCCAGATTTAATTATTGGCAACTACTCCGATGGTAACTTGGTCGCCTTCTTGTTGGCTCGTCGCTTAAACGTGACCCAGTGTATCATCGCCCACGCCCTGGAAAAATCTAAATACTTGTTTAGTAACCTCTACTGGCAAGATTTAGACGATAAGTACCACTTCTCGCTGCAATTTACCGCCGACTTAATTGCGATGAACTCGGCGAACTTTATCA
>JAAHGE010000305.1 GCA_010672635.1 Desertifilum sp. SIO1I2
GATTCTAGCAACCATCGATCGTCAGTTTGGGATTGCCAGCGATGCCGAAATTTCAATGGAAATCGATCCAGGCACCTTTAGCTTAGAGCAACTGCAAGGTTACGCACAAGCTGGAGTCAACCGGATCAGCTTTGGGGTACAAGCCTTTCAAGATGACTTGCTCAAACGCTGCGGGCGATCGCACAATGTTGCTGATATCTTCGCCTCTATTGAACTCATTCGCCAAGCCAGAATCTCCAACTTTAGCCTAGACTTAATTTCAGGATTGCCTTACCAAACCCTACAGCAATGGCAATATTCCCTAGAAACAGCCATTTCCCTCGCACCTCAGCATATCTCCTGCTATGACTTAGTGCTAGAGTCTGTCACCGCCTTTGGAAAGCAATATCAACCCGGAGAAACGCCGCTTCCCGATGACGAAACTACAGCCGCCATGTACCGTCTGGCGCAACAGACGCTAACCCAAGCGGGATATCAACATTACGAAATCTCCAACTACGCCAAACCCGGATATCAATGCCGTCACAACCGCGTCTACTGGCAAAATCAATCTTACTACGGCTTTGGCATGGGAGCTGCCAGTTATACCCGCAGACAGCGATTCACCCGTCCGAGAACTCGCCAAGCTTATTATGATTGGATTAGCCAAGGTTGCCAAATTAACGAACCACCCCTCAGCGAAACCGATATGTTACTCGAAACCCTAATGTTAGGATTGCGGCTAGCGGAAGGCGTAGATTTAGCGAATTTAACTCATCAATTTGGCGAGACTACTTTAAAGTCTCTTTGGACTTGTCTTCAACCTTACTATCATCAAGGTTGGGTAGAAGTCATGAGTCTAACCGGAGAGAGTTTAACCCATCTGAGCCAGATCCCCTTACAGGGTAGAATTCGCTTGCAAGATCCAGAGGGATTTTTATTCTCTAATACCATCTTGGCTGATATTTTCAACCAGTTTTGAGTTTACCCATTCACCATGCTTCTAGCGGCTTGGCGTTGGTGGATGCGTTCTAGGCTTCCGGTGGGGATAGCTGCAATTAGGGTGCGGGTGTAGTCTCGTTCGGGTTGGCGATAAATTTGTTCGGCTGGGCCCATTTCTTCAACTTTACCGCGATTCATGACCATAATGCGATCGCTCATAAACTTCACCACCCCTAAATCGTGGGAAATAAAGATATAGGTCAGTTCAAATTCCGATTGTAATTCCTTGAGGAGGTTTAGCACTTGCGCTTGTACCGAGACATCTAATGCTGAGACTGACTCATCGCAGATAATAAACTTAGGATTGAGTGCTAGCGATCGCGCAATACACACCCGCTGGCGTTGTCCCCCGGAAAACTCGTGGGGGTAGCGGTTCATCCAATCTGGATTTAAACCCACCCGTTCCAACAGATAGGCGACGCGATCGCGCTGAACTTTGCGCTGCTGCGTGCGACTATGGATTTTGAGGGGTTCCATCACCGCATCGCCAATCGACATCCGAGGGTTGAGAGAACTAAAGGGATCTTGAAAGACAATCTGCATATCCCGACGCAGTTGGCGCTGGCTTCCGTGACTCAGGCGGGTAAGATTCTGACCTTCAAATTCAATTGCGCCACTCATCTTCGGCACCAGTTGCAGCAGAGTGCGTGCTAGGGTCGTTTTTCCGCAGCCGGACTCCCCCACTAACCCCAAGGTTTCCCCCGGATAGACTTCAAAGGAAACCCCGTTGACGGCCATAAAATAGCGCTTGGTTTGACCGAAAACGCCTTTCACCGGAAAGCCAACTTTGAGATCGCGGACTTGCAAAATGGGCGATCGCCCTTTTAACATCGTTAAACGTTGGCTCAGTTCATCCTCAGAGATTTCCACCCCTTGCCATTGTTGACGTTCGCCTGGTTCTTTCTCCCGAATCACCACCTCGCCGCGATCGTTGCTACCCACCTCCATAAAATCAGAGATAGTCGGTAGTGTTTGCAAGCGACGATCCGGACGGGGACGACAAGCTAGCAAGCCTTTAGTATAGGGGTGTTGCGGATTGGAGAAAATTTCCAGAACGGACCCAGATTCGACAATCTTCCCCTGATACATCACCGCCACGCTATCGGCAATTTCGCCAATGACGCCTAAATCGTGGGTAATAAAAATCATCGACATTCCCCGCGCATCCCGCAACTCGCGCAGCAAGTCGAGAATCGTGGCTTGAACGGTGACATCTAGCGCCGTGGTGGGTTCGTCAGCAATTAATAGGGTAGGATTGCACGAAATCGCCATCGCAATCATCACCCGCTGAATTTGTCCGCCGGAGAGTTCGTGGGGATAGCGTTCGAGAATGGCAAGTTTTTGTTGGTTAATCTGGTGTTGCAGTTCGCGTTCGTTGGGTTCGCTAGTTTGGGTTTTGGGGAGTTCCGCGAGTAATTGGCTGCGAATTTCTTCGTCTGGGGGGAGTAGCTTTACTTCTTGTAATAGCGCGATCGCTCTGCGTCTGGCTTCGGCTTGCGAAATGGTGTGATGCTGACACAGCGCCTCAGTGAGTTGAAACCCAATGGTATAGACGGGGTTGAGAGAACTCATCGGTTCTTGAAAGATCATCGAAATCTTTGGACCGCGCATCTGCTGGAGTTGGGTGGGTGAGAGCGATCGCAAATCCACCGCTTGTCCGTCTGGCGCGTCTTTAAACGCAATTTCCCCCCCAGTAATTCTCCCTGGGGGATAGGGAACTAACCCCATAATCGCCAAGGAAGTGACCGATTTTCCCGATCCGGACTCTCCAACAATTCCGAGAGTTTGTCCGCGCTGAACCGCAAAGGAGATATCATCAACGGCGCGGATCAGCCTTTCATCAAGTTGAAACTGGACTTGGAGGTTGCGAACGTCTAGAACGGTGTCACTCATGAGCGGTACAGCAAGGAGTTTAACCAGATTTTAACAGTCGTTCGAGGATTGAGGCGGATTTGATTAAAATTCGCACCCTCCGAAATGAGGAGGTTTGCTCGATTATTTAAAAAGTTGGGGTGCATCTACCCAGGATGCACCCTCTTGATTAATCTTGGGTCGCTATTCTAGACAGAGGCGGGGACTTTAGAAGCTTTTTCCTCTGCTGGAGCGTGAGGAATCCCTAAAACTGGACAGGGAAAGTTACGGCCTAATTGTTGAATTAGGGGAGATTCTGCTGAGTGACAGCCTAACAGAAGTAACGTTGCGGCTTCTGATTCCACCACTTCGGTTAATTCGCTGGCAACGTCCCCAAAACGCAGGTGACATTTAATCGTGCCTTGCCACTCTTCGGCGAGCGATCGCGCTTGCCATAGGATAGCATCGGCTTGTTCGTATTGGGCGGAAGCGCTTTGCTGGAATTGAGCGGGAACGGCGCGAGGCGTTCCGGAGGATTCCACCACATAAATTACTTGAACCACCACTTGCTGCGGCGTCGCGAGGCGGGTTTGATGCGCGATCCACAGTGCCAAGTCTAAAGCGGTTTGACTTTTCGGCGAACCATTATAGCCGACGGTTAAGTTGACAGATTGGTTTTTTTTGCGAGGCGATGGCGCGTGCGAAGATTTGGAAGGGTAAGCCATACCTGGAAGCAGTACCAGTTGTTCTGTTAGATTTTCGCACCCTAAAGTGTTTTGGAGGCGCACCAACATTGATTTAATCTGCATTATTCGCTCTCTCTAGAAATAGTTCAAAACAAACGAATTAGCACCGAAAGAGTTTATTCGTCTTGGGTAAAGTAGCGATCGAGAAAGTCTAAAGCATGATTGCGAACATCGTAGTATTCTTGGGTTTCGCGCATTTCAGATAAGTTTCGGGGATGGGAAAAAGGCACCTCGATAATTTCGCCAATTTTTGCTTGAGGACCATTGGTCATTAGAATGATGCGATCGGACATATAAATTGCCTCATCTACATCGTGAGTAATCATCATTACCGCTTGGCGATGCTGCTCCCAAATATCCAAAACCTGGCGCTGGAGCTTTCCACGGGTTAAAGCGTCTAATGCGCCAAAAGGTTCGTCCATCAATAACATTTTAGGACGAGTTGCCAATGCTCTAGCAATTCCGACGCGTTGTTTCATTCCACCCGAAAGTTCGTCAGGATATTTATTTGCTGCCGCTGTTAAATTCACCATCGCCAGATGCTCGCTGACAATCTGCTTTTTTTCTACAGATGAAGCTTTTTTCAGAACTTCATCTACCGCGAGGCGGACATTTTCTTGCACCGTTAACCAGGGTAGCAAAGAATATTGCTGAAATACCATCATTCGATCGGCTCCGGGGGTGCGAATTTCTTTGCCATCGAGCCGAACCGAGCCAGAGGTGGGGTTTTCCAAGCCTGCCACAATCTTAAGTAATGTTGATTTTCCGCAGCCAGAGTGACCGATAACACTGATAAACTCATCGCGGGCAATTGTTAAATCAATACCCTCTAAGATTGTTAAAGGATTACCATCAGAAGTCAGATAGGCTTTGACTAAATGCTCGACTTCTAAAAAGGCGCTTTCGGAATTGAGAGAGGCTGTAGATTGTGTATTTTGATCGGCAAAGTTTTTCATGATTCCTTCCTAATATCAATAGCATGAAATCGTTCTGAAGGATGAATTCCTTGATACAAAAAAACAGAATTGACCGCAATGAAAGACCTTAAATCTGGGGAGGGCGATCGCGCTAAGACAAATAGAAAGGCTGAGGAGCGTTGGCGCGAATCGGAAACTGTCGGAGATAGCCTTCTAAATCGCTTGGATCGAACGCCTGAGCATCGATAAACCGTTCGGCAGATTCAACCTTGTAATCGTCTTGAGGACATTCAATCCCCATTTCCCCAGCAATTTCGCGATATAAATCCGTACGCCAACCCTGTCTGGCGATCGCCTCCGCATTAGCCGGAAGTCCATCGATTTGTCCCCACCGCACCGCCTGCGTCATCAACCACAAACTGTGAGACTGCCACAAAAACGTAGAATGGTCGCCCGGAATTTGTGCCAAATCCTTCGGTAAATCGAAGAAAATCGTAGTTTCCGGCGTCGTCACCAGGCGTTGCCGATCGTCAAATCCCCCGTAATTGTAGTTCCCCACAATTCCCGGCCCAGTAAACTGTTCAATAGGCGCTTGGGGATTAGCAGGTTTCGCCCCCGTAAACGACGGATCGGTAATCAGTCGAGCAACCTCCTGGCGATTATTTGGATCGCTGCAATACTGACAAGCCTCAATCATTGCCTTCACCAAACTGCGGTAGGTTTTAGGGTTCTCTTCAATAAACGACTCCATCACCCCTAAAAGTCGGTCGGGATGACCTCGCCAGATTTCCCGCCCTTGGGCAAACGTAAAGCCAACGCCCTGTTTCCCGCGTCCTAGGGGAAATGTCGCTCGCGTATTCCAAGGTTCCGCCACCATATAGGCTTGCATTGCCCCAATTCGCATATTGCTCACCATTTGGGGCGGCGGCGTAATAATCACGCGGAATTCTTCATCCGGGTTCACACCGGCCGCCGCCGCTAAATAGCGCACAAAATACTCGTAAATTGCCGAACTCAGTACCACCGACCAAATGCGTTGGTCTGCCGGAATATTATTAAAATAGCGGCGAAAATTCCGACCAAAATCCTCTAGGTTGCCCTCGTAGTCTTGCCAAGGTCGCAGTCCCGCTTTCCACATGGCTTGATTCATTGTCATTGCATTCCCGTGGCGGTGAATGGTCATCGCCGCACACAAGGGGGCTTGACGTGCCCCTTCTGCCCCAATACGCGCGTTGGTGACGGCCCCAGACACGACGGGAGAGGCATCTAAGCGCCCGAACAAAATGCCATCGCGGGAAGTTCCCCAACTCGCTTCGCGGTTCAGGGTGACGTTTAAGCCGTATTTGAGGAAAAATCCCTTGTTCCAAGCTACCGCAAAGGGGGCGCAGTCATTAACGGGGACAAAACCAACCGTCAGATTGGGTTTTTCTAAGCTACGAGGATCGACTACAGGTTCAATCTCTAAGGCTTCTGCGGAAAGGCCGCGAGAGGCTTGATTTGCCATCGGGTTACAACTAGCAAGGGCAACAGTTGCAGCCGTTGCACTCGCGCCGAGAAAAAACTGGCGGCGCGTCCAGTTTGTGGAATGTCTCATAGGGGATGGGGAGATGGGGGGATGGGGGGAAGAAGGGAATTGGGAGTTGGGGAGAAGAGGATGGGGG
>JAAHGE010000306.1 GCA_010672635.1 Desertifilum sp. SIO1I2
TCCGATAAGATGCTAGGTAATATCGGGTAAGTCTTGTAATTCAGCTTGTTTTTGCGTGGCTTCTTGAATCCGGCTTTCACCAAAGTCTCGCACCCCAGCTTGATAAGCTTCGCGCATGGCTGCAACCGAAACCTGTTTGGTGACAGCAATGAGTTTAACGCGAGGAGGAAGAGTTGCGCGTAGGGTCTCTAGGCGTTCGGCAAGGGTGCCAGTTAAGTGGAGGGGGGTCATTGAAAGGTGCGTTTATGAATGACCATGAGTTGATCGTAATCGCGCGATTGACCGGCTCGACGGAGCAAGCGCAAGCGATTTTCCACTAAGATGCGAGCGTCAGTACGGCTAGTGGGTTCAAATTTAATCCCTGTTGGGCTAGAGATCACTAAGAAAAATAGACGTTGGGCGTAGAGGGTGGTAAACAGTTCCCGACCTTCTTCAATGATGCAGACTCGATAGAGCAAACCAAAGGTGGGATGGCTCAGGTAAATTTCACCGGACATTCAATTTCAATGAAAGTAGAAAGAACGCATTCAGCAGAAGCCGAACTTGGGGTAAGCGGAGATCGGACGGAACCGGGGCTACAGTTAAGACTCATGGCTCAGTTTGTTCCTTGAACGGCGTACAAACAGCGATCGCAACTGCAATGCAGTAATCTCGGTCATGGCTGAGGCTGAGTTGCCAACAGCAGCGACCCCAAACTGCTATTTGAGCTGAGAGTGTAGGTGAAAGCTGTACTTGAGGAACTCCGGAGTCGAGGCGCTGAATTTCAATATCGGTATAACGCACTCCTGCAAAGCCCGTTCCTAGTGCTTTCGCTACAGCCTCTTTTGCTGCCCAACGCCCTGCTAAGTAGTGAATCGCCGCGCGATCGGTTCGCGCTAGCACGCGGCTTCGCGGCGTTTTACCCAGACCCGTTTCTGGCTGAGAAACCCGTTGCTTATAGTCTTGTTGTTCGCTCAACGTATAGACTCGTTGCAAAAACCGCTCGCCGAAGCGGTCTAAAGTTGCTTGAATCCGGGGAATATAAACCAGGTCAGTT
This sequence comes from Desertifilum sp. SIO1I2, assembly GCA_010672635.1. Classification (GTDB taxonomy): domain Bacteria; phylum Cyanobacteriota; class Cyanobacteriia; order Cyanobacteriales; family Desertifilaceae; genus Desertifilum. The sequence continues at coordinate 1,037 of JAAHGE010000306.1, forward strand.
CCCAGATGGATAGTCAAAGTCACCTAACAAAAGCGATCATCCCAATACTTTACCATCCTAAGCGATCGGCGCCCCACTCTATCTATTGGGTTAGAGTGGGGCGCTCTTTTTAAAGCTGATTTCCCCAAATGAGTCGCGCGACCCACAAGAGGGCGAGCGAGGCGATCGCGATCCAATCTCGCAGGCGCAGTTGTTCCTGATGCCACTTTACCCGATGGCGATCGGGACTGGTAAAACCGCGTACGGTCATGGCACTGGCAATTTGTTCGGCCCGTAGCAATAAGTTACTAATTAACCGTTCGGCGACGAGCAACCAGACTTGAGCCGCCCGTCTCAATCCCAATTTTTTCCAATTAATGGCCCGCGTTCTTACAGAACGAACGAGGTTCTGAATTTCTTCCAAAACCAGGGGAATAAAGCGCAGCGATAGGGTTAAGGTGAGGGCAATTTCAGTTACGGGCAGATTAAACCGCCGCAAAGGGGCCATCAGGCTTTCGATCCCGGCTGTAATTTCCTCTGGGGCTGTGGTTAGCAAAAATAGGTTGGTGCTGTAGATCAGGGTAAACAGCAGGGTAGCCAGCCGGAGGCCTAAGTCTAGCGATCGCCGCGAGACAGTCAAGTTGACGGGGGGCTGGCGAACTTTAACCAGAAGATAGCGATAATCGGTGGGCTGTTGGAGTTCAGCGGGTGGGGGAGCGTCTGGCGGGAGGCTGAAGCTGAGTTCGTTTTCGGGCAAGCGCAGTTGATGTTCGGTAGACAGTCCATCGGGAGCGATCGCCGTTAGGAACAGCACAAATACGCACAATAGCGACAACCACCCCAATTGCTGCCGCCAAACTCGCCAAGGAATCCTAGCGGAAAGGGTCAGCAGCACCAAAATTAAAGCAAGCACTAAGCGGGCTGGCGTATTGGCTAAAACAGGGGCGACTAAAAAGGTGAGCAACCACGCGAGTTTGACGCGAGCATCAAGTTGATGCAACCAGGTCAGCGGTTGTTCGAGATATAAACCTAAAGGAAGCGATCGCAATAAATCCATCTTCTTGTAGGGATGGGGCTATGGGAGTGCTGAGGATACTCAGAAAACGTTAGGGCAAAATCGCTCGTTCGGCGACTTGATTGTGCGGAATACCGAGACCGAGAATTCTCCGGTTCGCGCGCCACCTTTGGTTAGAACCCAGCACGCTCATCTTAAACGCGAACGGCACGATTTGCTCCGCTACCCAACTCAACCTCGCGGGATTTTTTCCCTCGCCAAAATAAACGGATAGGCGTTCCCGTAAACCCTAAAGCTGTGCGAAACTGCCGTTCAATATAGCGCCGGTAGTTTTCATTAAACCGCTTGGGATCGTTGACAAATAGGGTAATGGTGGGGGGTTGGCTTCTCACTTGCGTCCCATAATAAATTTTGCCTTGTCGGCCTTGGCGGTTGGTCGGGGGAGAGTGCCAGCTAATCGCTTCTTCTAAGACTTCATTAATGACGGAGGTGGTCACGCGCCGTTGATGTTGTTCGGCTGCGGTATCGACGAGATCGAGAATTTTAGCAACGCGCTGACCCGTTAAGGCACTAACAAAGATCGTTTCTGCCCATTCTAGAAAGTACAATCGGCTTTTAAGCTGCCGTTCGTACTCGTTTAGGGTGTAAGTATCTTTTTCAACTGCGTCCCACTTATTGACCACAATAACGCAGGCGCGACCCTCTTCAGCAATGCGTCCTGCTAGTTTTTGGTCTTGTTCTGTGGCACCGTCAAGCGCATCAATGACTAATAAAACCACATCTGCCCGCCGAATCGCTTTGAAGGCGCGGTTAATGCCAAAAAATTCCGGGCCGTATTCCACCCCTTTCTTTTTCCGAATACCTGCGGTATCGATTAAGCGGTAAGTTTTGCCATCGCGTTCAACTACTGTGTCAATGGCGTCGCGAGTCGTACCGGAAATGGGGCTAACAATGGCTCGATTTTCGCCTAAAAAGGCATTGAGTAAACTCGATTTTCCAACATTTGGGCGTCCGACGATCGCCACGTTGGTTTCTCGGATTTCTTCTGTATCGTCAGTTGGGGGAAGATGTTGAATCACCTCATCGAGGAGATCGCCAACGCCACTACCGTGAATCCCAGATACGGGAAAGGGTTCGCCAATTCCCAGTTCCCAAAATTGGGCGGCTTGGATCGTGCCTTGTTCGGGAGATTCGCATTTATTCACTACGAGGAAAACGGGAACCTGTTGTTGGCGCAACCAGGAGGCGATTTCTTGATCGGCTGATGTCGGTCCAGCTTGACCATCTACAACGAAAATAGCAACTTTGGATTCTTTGAGGGCGGCGATCGCTTGTTCGCGAATCAGCGGCAGAAACTCGGTATCATCGTCAAAAACTAGCCCCCCAGTATCGACTACGAGAAATTCGCGATCGCGCCAATACGCCGGACGATAAGTGCGATCGCGGGTAATTCCCGGCTCATCATAGACAATCGCATCTTTCCCACCCGCAAGGCGATTGACAATCGTCGATTTGCCCACGTTTGGGCGTCCAATAATAGCAACTATAGGTAATCCCATATTTTGTATCTCTACTAATAGATAGCGTTTTTTCAGCTTCAAACCTTCATTCTAGCGACCGCTCTTGACTCTGGTCATTGCGGGTCTTTAATCGGTCAGTAAATTGGCACAAAGTATTCCAGAAGCCGCTACTGCGGGTACGCCAATTCCTGGCATCGTGCTGTCTCCCACTCGATACAATCCAGAAATCGGCGTTTGAGGCCCTGGAAACATCCCTTTTCCCGCAGGAATAGCAGGCCCATAGGTACCTTGATAGCGCCGTAGATAATGAGCGTGAGTTAAAGGGGTTCCTATTAATTCTAGGACGATGCGCTCTCGAATATCGGGAATGACTTTTTCTAAGGCGCGAAATAAAGATTGCGATCGCGCTTTTTTCTTTTCCTCATATTCTGCATTGCGATCCCAACCTGTAAAGGGTTCTAGGGTGTAGGCGTGAACAACATGATGGCCGGCGGGTGCGAGGTTGCGATCCCAAACGGAGGGGATCGAAATCATGCAGGTATTTCCCGGTACGGTAAGGTCTTTATCGCTTGAATGAACCACGACATGATGACCCGTTAATCCTTCTAATCCCTCGGCTTTAATGCCTAAATGTAAATGCATAAAGCTATCAACCGCTGGTGTGGCTAAGGCGGAAGCGCGATCGGATAAATCTTCCGGTTTGAGCAGTTGAGTATAAGTATCCCAAATACTGGCATTAGAAATGACGATGGGGGCGCGCGCGATCTCGCCTTTTCGCAGCCGCACTCCTGTAACTTGACCCCGTTCAACTAAAATTTGCTCGACATGAGCGTTTAAGCGCAGTTCTCCTCCCCAACGTTTCAAGCCGCGAACCAGGGTGTCTACAATTGCGCCACTGCCACCAACAGGATAGTCAATGGTTGAGTAGGTGCGCTCTCCCAGCATAAAAGCAACTTCTGGGGTAATCGTTCCTTCGGCTTTTAAGCCGGAAAGTAGGAAGCATTCTAGATCGATCAGGCGGCGTACCCACGGATCGCGCACGGTTCGATCCATAATATCGCCGACGGAACTATTGATTTGACTCAGTTGCGGTAAAAGTTTGAGTAGGGCGAGCGGATACTGGGTTAACAGTACCCACAGCACTTTGAAATCGGGTCGCAGATCGATAGCCGGAATTCCTCGCAGTCCTTCATACAGGGCAAGCAATTGACGCGAAAATTCAGCGAATTCTTGCGCCCCTTGGGGAGTAAATTTCGCGATCGCCTCAGTGTAGCGTTGATGATTGCTGAAGATGGGTAATGTCCCTTCCGGAAAGTGATAATGACCCAAGGGATCGTAGGCGATCGCTTCTACCGATTCTTCCAAAAGATTGAGAACTTGAGATAATGGATTGAGAGATTGGCGATCGCTTAATCCACAATAAAAGGAAGGCCCGGAGTCAAAGTGAAATCCCTGACGGCTAAAACTATGGGCTGCACCCCCTGCAATCGCATGACTTTCGCACACCAGCACCCCTTTACCTCGACGTGCTAACAAACCAGCCGCTACCAGTCCGCCAATTCCACTTCCGATTACAATCGCGTCGTATGACATTGCTAATCTCAACTACCATAAGCAAGAGAGCGATCGCGTTCAGCAATCCTCTTCCTATAAGAATTGTAAACATTTGCTACAAATATTGAAAAAACATTGAGACATTATTCAAAACAGAGCCAGCACTTTAGGCTAGAACACAATTAATTAGAGTGACCTGGAGAAAATACATGGAAAAAAATTGGTTTAAATATCGGATGATCTGTACGCTCACCTTTGGAGATATTTACGGACAGATCATTACCTGGTTAATTGTGATTATGGTGAGTTTAGCGGCGGCTTTAGCCCTCATGGGTGCGAGTCGTCCTGTTTATGCCTTAGCAACGGTGGGTCTGATTCTCGTGTTGTCTCTTCCCTTCTTATTGTTTGCGTTTGTCACAACGTTGCTCAACCATATTGAGTTTATGCCCATTGAAGAAGGCGCAACCACCAAAACCCCTGGTGGAACCCTCCACGAAAAAAACCTTCCCCAAAAACAGAAACCTGCTGAAGCCTCTAGCTAAAAATCTTGGATTTTGAGCTGAAATTTCCTGATAAATCCAAAAAGTTCCTTGCTATTCGTCAAGGGGCTTTTTTTTTGCGTCACGATAGAACCAGAGGAATTGGACACCGAACTCAAATGCTAGAGCATGATGTAATCATTGTTGGGGGCGGCTTGGCGGGTTGTCGGGCTGCTGTGGAAATTGCCAGAATCGATCCCAGTCTTAAGGTTGCAGTAGTAGCGAAAACTCACCCCATTCGCTCTCACTCCGTCGCCGCCCAAGGGGGAATTGCCGCAACCCTGAAAAATGTAGATTCAACGGATAGTTGGGAAGCCCACGCTTTTGATACGGTTAAAGGATCGGATTACCTAGCCGATCAAGATGCAGTTGAACTTTTAACCCAAGAAGCACCGAACGTCGTCATCGACTTGGAACACATGGGGGTGTTATTTTCCCGCCTTCCCGACGGTCGTATCGCTCAACGCGCCTTTGGGGGACATTCTCACCATCGCACCTGTTACGCGGC
>JAAHGE010000307.1 GCA_010672635.1 Desertifilum sp. SIO1I2
TAAATTAATTAAGGTTGGCTTACTCGCCCTCAGCATCAGCCTGATTATCCTGCTATTACAATATCCCCTGCGGGAACTTGGCTTTTTTCTCCTCAGCGCCACCCCAGAAGTCAAAGCCACAGGTAAAGACTATTACGATACCCTGATTTGGGGTGCCACGCCAACCTTAATTAATTTTGTCCTCATCGGCTGGTTTCTGGGACGCGAACAAGCCGGAAAAGTCCTGATCCTTTCCTTAATCGGTAACGGTGCCAATATTATTCTAGATTACGCGTTTGTCAGGCTTTGGGGTTGGGAAAGCGTCGGCGCAGCCTTAGCAACCGCCTTAAGTCAGTATCTTATGCTAGCGGTTGGCTTAACTCTCGTCCTGCGCGAAGGGTGGGGAAAGCAAGTTTCAGCCGTAACCGGACAAATTTTTGAACTCAAAGCCTGGAAAGCCGCATTTATCCTGAATAGCGATATTTTAGTCCGCACTTTCGCCCTAATTTCCACCTTTGCCCTATTTACGAACCTCAGTTCCTTCTTAGGCACCGTAATCTTAGCAACCAATACCCTAATCTTACAGGTCGTCACCTTTTCGGCTTACTTTATCGATGGGTTAGCCTTCGCTACCGAAAGTTTAGCCGGAAATTTCCGTGCTTCTGGGATGAGTCACCGTCTCATTCCCCTGATGCGCCTTTCGGGTAGCCTCAGCTTGGGGTTAGGGATAGTGTTTGCGCTATCGTTTGTCGCCATTCCCGAATTCTTGTTTAGCCTATTAACCAGCCATACTGAAGTGCTTCAGCAAATTGACCATTATGTCTTGTGGTTATTCCCGATTTTAGGCTTTGGCTCAATTGCCTATATGCTCGATGGCTACTTTCTCGGCTTGACAGAAGGAAGTATTCTCCGCAATAGTGCGATCGCAGCCACGTTCATCGGTTTCGCACCCCCGGCCATTCTAGCTTGGCATTTCCAAAGCAGCCAGCTTCTCTGGTTAGCCCTAGCATTATTTATGATGACTCGCGCCGTCACCCTAGGTTTGCGAGTGCTGAGTGGAAAGTGCTGAACCGAGTGCTGAGTAGAAAGTGCTGTTGCTAGCTTCCGCGCAGCGGTGTGCTGAGTGGGTAGAAAGTACCCTAGTTTCTTCGATAAGAAGTGGTGTTTACAGAATAGCTAGAGTAGATTGAGGTACAGATACGCAGGGATTTCTAGCGCTCTATACGGACTCTGCAATATCCTTGAGATTAATCTCAAACTTTTGAGTGAGGGTATCGAGAATTTGCTGTTCTTGTGGGGTAACTTTGCCATCGCGTTCGGCTAAACTTGCACATCGGACTAATAAAGGAATAGCATAATCGCGATCGAGGTTTGCGATTAGAGTATCCAGGGGTTGGGGTTGTTGGATGTGAGATGCGATCGCCTCTAGCGATTCGGGTTTAAGATCCAATTGGGCTAATTCTGGCACAATATCAGACCAAGCCCGATCGGGATAGCTGGCAACGATCGTGTGCGCTAAGATTTGATCCATAACCTCTTGTTGCGCGATCGCCACTTTCAAGTATTCCTCGCTTTCCTGTTCTACGGCTTCTGGATCTTGAGGAATGTCTGGGTTAGTTTTCGCCTCATAAAAGCGAGAGGCAGCATGACCTAAAGAATATAGCATGGCGGCATTGGTACTCGCGCCAATCGCTGCACCGGCAACGGGTACAATCTCAATTAACCCTAAACCTGCCTTTAAAGCTTTCGATCCGCCCAGGGATAGCCCAAAAATTGCTAAAACTTCGCCCTTACGCGCTGAATCTTTTAAATCTAACCCATAGGCGGCGGCAATTTGATAGACCATCTCCGCTTGTAGCAGGGTGGTAGCTGCTAAGTCTACCGCAAATAAGGCAGCGGCGGCTGTGGGTACAAAGTTACTCGCTAACCCAATCCCTCCAGCATACAGCGCCTTCTCTACCATGACGCGGTGAGCAATTTGAAAGGCGCTGTCTTGAGGATGTTTTTCTTGCAGTTTGCGAACGGCGGCTTCGGCTTTCACCACATCCACTTGACCAATAATACCGAGCAACCAGTCAGAATGGGTGACTTTGGTGACAAACTTCAACAGGGGGTTGTCAACCAGCAAGTTAGCGGCTTGTCCTGCGCCTTCTGTCGCTTTTTCTAAGATTTTTTGAGCTTGATGGCTCGCCGCCCCTCCAACCGTGCCAGCGGTGCTGACAGCCGCCTTTCCTGCATTCAGGGCCGTTGAAGCGATCGCGCCTCCAATGCCTGTCGCCGTCTTTCCCACAGTTCCCAAGGTTTTCCCCACGCCCGTTACGGTTCCCTTCGCCGCATCCTGAACGCGATCGCCGACATGGGATAGTTTTTCGGAGAGCGATCGCTTTTCGTCCTTCGGCTCTGTTTCGCCAACATTTTCAGAGGGCAGGGAATTCGGGTCTTCAACCATACCGCTTAAGGTCAGAAACGCTACTGTTGAAGATAGCAAACTCTCCCTAAAATCGTCCTGTATCAATAGAAAGAAAAAACGCCTGAACCCTTCAAGCGTTTTGCCAAAAAGATCGAGTCTTCTCACTCAGCACCCAGCACTTTCGACTGGGCACTCATTATTGCGGGCGAGTAGCAGCAGCGCGTTGAGCATATTCTAGATTGCTCTGATAAGCAACGGCTCTTTGCTGGGCGGTTTCATAGTTTGGGCTAGTTTGGGGTACTGCCCTCATCAAATCAATCGCTTCTTGCCATAAACTGGCGACGGTATTCCATTCTGCTCTAGTGGTTGCGGTTTGAGTAAGTTCCGCAGCGCGGGTTGCTCTATTAACCGCTTCTCGCCAAGGATCTGCCGCAGCAGGTTGAGCAGCCGGAGCCGTAGCAGGTGCATCGCCAGGGGGGGCTGTGGGGGCAACAGCAGGCGCGATCGCAGGTTCTGGGGAGCGGTTGAGGAACCACCACACCCCTAACCCCAATAGCAGGACAATGGGAATAGCCAGCAGCGGTAAGAGTTTTTTCAGTTGTGCCGGATCGACGTTCAAGGATCTGGACTTTTTGCCAGAACTTGCAACCACAGGCGCATCCTCATCGCTGTAGACGCCTTCGCTAGCATACTCGCCCTCAGAATTCTCGGCGTAATCATCCTCATAAGAAGCATACGCCCCACCCGTCATCGGGACAAATTCATCTTCGCTGGGATACAAGGCAGCAAGATCGATCGTTTCGCTCCAGGCGGGTTCTTTAACGCCTTTTTGCCGTCCATAAACTAACAAGCTGGGAATCGTCTCAATCCCCAGATTTGTGAGTTCTTCATACAAAATGGGCATCGCAACGTGCTGTTCGGGAATTTGCGCGCCTTCAAGCAGCAGGTGCAAGCAGTCTTCTTTAAGAATTGCTTTTGCTGTTATACCTTGAGGTTGCAGCGAGCGATTCAGCAGAGCCGCGATCGCATTCGGGTTTCCTTGTTTGGCAAGTTCTGGGATATTTTGCTGAGTCATGTCTAGAGGCACCAGAAGGTGGCGACTATCGGGGTATCTAGCCTTAGAGTTCCCTCTTCTCGCACCCATCATAACTCTATACAGACAATCCGAGTTGACAGGAGAACGCCCCAAGTGTAGAAGGACTCTATTCGTATTTTGCCAGATTTTGTTCCCTGTGCGAAGTACAGCTACGCGTGACAGTGGATTTCGGAGTGTAATTAGTGCGATTCTCCCAGCCTTCAAGTCCCTTAGTTGATTTTCCTATGTGTTCTCCTCCCAGGTTTAGCTCCTTTGGCACTGGAGTCAGAAACTTGTCCTCCAACGGCTGAAGGTTCGATCCGTCAGATGCTCATATCTCGTTGGAAATACGCTTTAAATAAAGTTGGCACTACAAATAGGGACGATTCCTGATGAGTTATCTTTTCAAGTAACCCTCGTTTCTTTAAAGATTGTATTACTTTTAAAAAATCAGCATCAGATAATGCCAGATCTTCCGGTTTATAGAAAAAATCGACTGCTTCTTGGTGTGCAAACCAGCAGATCACAATTTTTTCTGAATCTGATAGGCGTTGATAGTAAGTGTGTAATCTAGATTCTAAATTACCGAGAAAAAGACTTGGATAGGACAAAAACCTCTCGACGCTACCATTAAATAAATCTTGGATAGTAGAGGCTATTATATTTAACCAAGAAGGATTGCTGCCATAAATTTGGATTAATTCTTTCCATTTATTTTCGTCCTTTAAATTTTTAGAAGTTAAAATTTTTATAGCAGTCTCTCCTAACCCATTTATTTTTAGGCTACGACAGTGACGATTTTCTTCCTCTAAACTAGCAAGTTCTGTAGGAGTTTCCCAGCTCAGAAGAAGAAAACAACTATTATGATTTGATCGCACGATTTTTTGCCAGAATCGATCGTAATCTTTAAATTGAGACAAATAAGTTCCAGCTAATTCATTATTGGCAAACAACTCTTGGACTTCATCAAGGACGATCAAGCAGGAACTTGAACGAAGATATTCTATCAAAGATGAAAATTTAATGTCACTACCTTGCGAGAAAAATTGAATTAAGTTAGTTTGTAAAACTTGAACTGTTAAGGTATTAGTGCAATTGCGCCAGACAACAAAGTCAAAGTTGGCTTTAATTTGTTCCACAATTTCTCTGGCAAGGGCAGTTTTTCCTATTCCTGGTAATCCAAATAGAGTGATAATACGAATTTTTTCTTTGACGATCCAATGTTTGATAGTAATTATCTCAGCACTACGGTTGTAGAGGCACTGAAGTTCTGGAGCTTCGCTTAAGTCAACTCTCTGTTCGGTTGTTTGTTGGGGAGGAGCAGACACTATGTTTTTGGCAGATTCGCCGGAATAAAAACTTTCTCCATAAACGTTAATATTTCCCTTGTTCAAGTTAGCTTGTACAAAGTTGCGAATTGGAGAATTAGAAATATAGTAACGTTCCATTGTAGCCCGAAAGTTTACCTTACTTACCTTTTCATCTAGTTCTTCTGATATCAGTTGCCACAAGTTGCCTGCTACTCTCTTGACATTTGCCTCTGTGCAATGATAATTATCTGCAATTTCTTTGTATTTTTGATTATTCCATACCCCAGTTAAGATTGACTGTTGCAAACTATTTAAGTGCGATCCTGTTTTGAACAGTACCAACTCATCAACCCATTTCAAGGCTTTTTGAACATCCATAGATAATAAGTCTAGTAGCTTGTAAGATTTTACCATTTTTTTCTTTTTTAGGCTTTTTTTAACTAAAATATACTTTTGGCTACTGTATAAATTCAGTCAATGTCTGTGCTTTATAATACTTTTTATTCCTTTACGAATACGAAAAAACCTTTAGCATGGAATGAAGATAAAGTTCTTTCATGCGTGATATGAAGAGGTCAACTTGATGAAAGCGAAAACCAATACTCAAGAAAAGGTAAAGGAACCTAATCAATCTGTGAAGTCGTCTTTGAAAGACAACTTGACTAAGTGTGGTTTAACAATATCGTCTGAGATACGACCCAGTCACCTTGGGTTGTAATTAAAACAACGCAGGCTTTACTAGCGATTAAAGCACGTTGCAGTAAAGCCTCATGTTTTGTGAACTTTGTTTGTGAAAGTAATGGGTTTATAAAAGATATGTCTTACCTTATTAAGCCCTATCTATTTAAGCAGTTTGGAAAGATACAAGAATCAAATGGTTTTTTCTTGATAGCCGACTATCAGTATAAAAATAAATTTATAATCGACAAAAACAACAATAACTACTTAATAAATGAAGTTATTTACGCTGATTATTTAGATTTTGAAAATGTCATTCATGACATTCCATCTTTTTCTCATATTTTTATTGTTTCACCTCGCTTTGTATCTCCCTTAGTGTTTGAAGAACATAAGATATTGTATCTTGGTACAGCTTCTACAGATATGTCTTTTGATGATGTAGTAGATGCCATAAATATAATGACAAACACAAATGTGTCTGCTCAAGAAGCTTGGATAAGCAATTTTTTGTCTTTGCTAGTTGCAGACCAAAAAGTAGATATTGTAGATCCCTCCACACATACAAAAGCATCTTTTGTTTTGTCTGAAGGAAATGATATAGGTATTATGGGAGGGCTAATGGATTGGGGAGATTCTTGGGCTTCTATTTCTGGAGAATGTGGCTTTTTTCCTAA
>JAAHGE010000308.1 GCA_010672635.1 Desertifilum sp. SIO1I2
TCCTCCCGTCAATAAGGATAAATGCTTGTACCAACTATGAGCATTTATCCTTATTGACGGGAGGAATTTTCATTGTCTTTTTAACTCCTGATGCTGGAGAAAACTATCCGGCACAATATCCATGCTTGCCCGACAGCAACACGGTTGAAGGCTATCGTCGTACCTTTGGCTATCTGGACTATTTGTGGAGTGTGGATGGTCATTCTTTCGATCGCGATAGTGGGCAACTCGTGGAAATGCCTTCAGAGTTAATCAAACAATGTCGCTTTGTACTTTATCCCTACGTGGCGAGCGAGTTTTATTGGAGCGTTCATCAAGAATCGCTTACTGCCCTGCGGCATGGAACGGCTCATCCGGAGCGATCGCGCCTTTTAGAGTGGGAAGCAACCGAGCAAGCATTAGAACAGGCTGAACGCGAGGGATGCGAAATTTCTGAGCAGATGCGGCTTGAAAACATCGCATCTAACTTCCATACGGCTTTACAGATTCAGGAAGTTGCCCGCATTGAACAGCATCTGCATCAACTGTACCAATGGCACGGTGGCTTACCCCAATAATCTGTTGTGCTATACAAGCCGTTGATAGGTATACACACCCGTTCGCTTTGTGATTGATAATTGCTCATGAATGCTAGTAATCAAAGAAAAACACCAGACATCCGATGGTTGCTCTGTCACCCTGTTTATTTGCCCCACACGACCAATGCCAACGAGCAAGTCTTGAGCCATTATCCAAGCCTTTTGTTCATTCACCGCAAAGGGAGGAGCTTGATAAGCCAAGAGGCGATCGACGTAGTTTCGCCAATCTTGTACTGAGGGTTGACTGGTTTGCAATAAAACTACGACTTTCTGTAAACCTTCTAACTGTTCAGAGCGTCGATAGAGTGCCGATTCACGAGCGAATTGACCCAGAATCCACAAAGCATAATCCTGTTTTGGACAAGCTGGATCTTGTGCCAACTCTAATAGAACAGGGACATAGCCAAGACCATAGAGCAACAAGTCTTCATCTTGTTCCATGAAGTACAGGTCTTCATCGTAGCCCCATTCCCGGATATCGTCAGGCGTAGGGTTGTAGTTATTGGTAATTCGTTCGCTCATTCACCTGAATGTTCTCTTACTACGCATCAAGCGATACTGGGGGAGGACAATCTCGATTTGAACGTTGCTATCTCCCCTCACTCTAGATCAAAATCTTTGCTGACTCTGAACGATATGAATATGGAACTGTTGGAACAACTGCTGCAAAGCTGGAATCGGGTTGTTGAGCAATTCTCCACTCAAGAGACTCCGCTCATTCATACGGTTACAGCAGTTGAGTCTACTGATTTAGAAACTGCGTGGATGGCTTGTCTCTCGTCGGTACAAGCCGTATTTACAAACCACTATGGCTCATCTGAGGTGGAGAAGCGATTCCAGATTCCCCAAGATTACACGATGTTCATGCAGGCTATCGGGGGTGGTTGGAAGAGCTTACAGAGCCTTCAATGGCACTTATTTGACGCTAAAACCGTGGCGAGTCAGACGATCGCCAATTTCCGAGTGTTTGTGTTGAGTGCAGAGGAGGGCGAACCGATTTGTGAGTCAGGCTTCTGGCTCAGTATTGGCGAGTGGTCAGACAAGCATGAGTATTTGCTGTGCTGCGATCGCCCCCACCCAAAATTTGGAGCGGTGCTGGATGGGCATGACAGTCACCCCTGGCTAGATGGAGCAGAGAGTTGCTATCAAAGAGCAAACTCTTTCCTGGAATGGTTAGAAAGCCATAAATCAAGTGATTAACCGTTCGCACTCCCTATTGCCATCTCAAAAAAAATTGTGCTAACAAAGATATAGGTCTTGAAATACCTATCCGTACAACATTTCTAGTTCCGATGAGATGTTGTCACCTCCAGATTTGACTGCGGCTGCTGAACCCAGGTCAAGATCGCTTCAAAAATTAACACGATTTAGTTTTTTGACTAGCGTTTTATGCAGCCAAGCAATCTTTCGCGGCTTCTGCGGGCACTCGCTCGGCAGGGGCTAGATGTGCAATACAACAATTCGTCCTATTCTGTGCGCTGGGCAGACTCTCCTGATACACCGATCGCTGAAGTTCTCTTGCCTGAGAGCTTTCCGGTTGAGGCAAAAGCACTGAAGCAGTTGGCAAACCTGGCAACGGTAAAGCATCCGGCTGGTGGTCATGTTTGTCGGGTTTGTGCCACTCCTGATTTTCATCCCGGTGATGCGGGCGTTGCGATCGGTTCGGTGGTAGAAACAGCCGGACAGGTGATTCCGGCAGCGGTTGGCTCCGATATCAACTGTGGTATGCGGTTGCATGTGGCGGATCTTTCCGTTGAACAGTTTCTCGCCCAGCGCGATCGCTTTGTAGAGCTAATGAAGGGGGATTTCTTCTTTGGTAAACGAGATGTCACAATGACCGCTCGAACCATGCAAGCTCTGTTTCAGCATGGCGCGATTGGTTGGCTAGATGCCATGCTCGATCAACCGACTGGAAGCATCGTTCAGTCCGATCTGAATCAGCTTGCTCGTGAGAGCGATCGCATTTTTCTCAATGGTTCAATGGCAGGACATCTGCGATGGGCACCAGAGGAACTCGTCCCAGAAGCGGGACTAATTCGAGATGGGGGATTAGCAACTATTGGCGGTGGCAATCACTTTGTTGAAGTGCAGTGGATTGAAAAAGTTGAACATCGTTCACTCGCCTATCAATGGGGCGTGCGAGAAGGGCAACTTGCCTTCATGATTCACTCTGGCTCACGCAATGTGGGCAAGTACATTGGCGGGATGTGGCGCGATCGCGCTCAGGCATTGTGGATGGAAGGCGTGAAATATCCTAATTCCCGATTGTTTCCCCTTTCGTCAGCCACACATCCTGAAGCAGTTGCAGATTACCTGCAAGCCGAAGTAACCGCTGCTAACTACGCCTTTGTGAATCGTCTACTGCTAGCGGAACTCCTGCGGTTGCGGTTGCGCCAGATTCATGGCGACGTAGAAGCCCCACTCGTCTACGATCTACCCCACAACATTACCCTTCCAGAAAGACAGGGTTGGGTGACTCGTAAGGGTGCTTGTCCGGCTCATGTTGGTCAACCTGTAATTATTCCGGGTTCAATGGGTGCGCCTTCTTACTTGTTGGTGGGGTTGGGGAACCCCGACTGGTGTTGCTCCGCTTCGCATGGGGCAGGGCGATCGCGATCGCGTTTTGATTTAAGCCGTAAGGGAAATCAGGAAAGCGAGGACGAGTTGGGATTAACGGGGATAGATTGCATCACCTTACGGGAAGAACGACGAATTGAGGAAGCGCCTGCTGCCTACAAGCCGATCGCACCCGTGATTGATGCTCAGGTACAGGCTGGCTTGGTGCAAGTCGTGGCTCGGATGCGTCCAATTCTGACTTTCAAAGCGTAGAGTAACTCATCGGAGAAATAGTCATGAAAAGTTTTTATGTCCTTTAATTCTCCCGTTCCGGTTCACAGTAGCCCTCATAGCGTGAGTAAGCTAGAAAAATTACGGGCAGAATATGTCCCATCACAATCAAGCAAGAATACCCACTTCTCTGCAAACTGATGATGCAACGCTATCCTCTCGTTCACAAACCGAAACAACCTGTAAGCCAGCCTCAAATCACAACTCCCGTGATTGGCGAGGGACGTTTTGCGCGGATAGCAGAGGGAGGGTACGGGCACGTAATTCTTCAGTTAGAGCCAAATCCAGACAATGATGGCTGCTATATGCTGTGGTCAGTTACGTTGGAGTTTACGCCACACAACGATCCGGACTACTTGTTGACGACCCACTTCTTGAATGATGTCTATCACGGTTTGTGTGGGGCAATTATAGAAGATAAGGAAGGTTCTTACTGGGTTTCCTATGTCCCCTTTCCCTACGAGAATACGAATATCCGAATCATTGGTGGATCGGAGCATCCGGTTGATTCCAGACCCTACTACTATCGGAGGGCGGCGTACTTGGCGTTAGAAGATGCGATATCTAAACTGGGCAGCGATCGCTCAGAAGATGTGCCCATGCCCAGCAATCCTTCACCTGTGTCTGATGAAGCGATGTTAAAAATTCTCCTGAACCCGCAATTGAAGTCATTTTGACGCTCAGATTGGTTGGAAATTAGAGGATGATGACCCGCGTCGAGAAATCATCCGGTTACTGCGCTTCAAAGTACCTCAAAATCAAGTGTTTCATCGCCATGCTCCAGCGGGTTACTTCCCTTGCTTGCAGGAATGGGGCTACGAATCCGTGAAGCAAGAACCGATCCAACTGTTCCTGATGCGAGAGTTACCTTATTAATGGATAATCCGACTCTATTCGCTCTGTTGCAACCCTGGTTTTGGGCATGTCCGCTCAACGCATTGTTGCCCTCTTTTGTGATACCCAACGAGTGAAAGTGCAGGAGATAATTACCCGTGGAACGTGGCTATGAATTACGTTGAATGCCCTCATACGGCTGAAACTTCACCCAGCCTTTTCCTAGCAGGGGGAATTACGGGCTGTCCCAACTGGCAGGCGATCGTGGTTGAGCAACTACAAGAGACACCCTTGACCCTGTTCAATCCCCGGCGCGAGCAGTTTCCCATCGACGATCCAACTGCTTCAACCTTTCAAATTCGCTGGGAATATGACCATTTGCGAAAAGCCGATGCGATTTTGTTTTGGTTTCCGTGTGAAACGCTCTGCCCGATTGTGCTCTATGAATTAGGAGCCTGGTCAATGACGAGTAAGCCACTGTTTGTGGGAGTTCATCCCCACTATCAACGCCGTCAGGATGTGCAAATTCAAACTGCGCTAGTGCGTCCCGATGTGGCGATCGCTCATTCTCTGGAGGATCTCGTAAGCCAAGTCTTACACTGGCTACACTCCCTACCAGCCATTGAAAATGATTAGATTCAGCAGGGAGGACTATCAAAGGTGACGATTTGGATCATTCGCCATGCCCAAAGCCGATCAAACGCAGGCTTACCGACAATTGGACCCGACGACAATGGACTGAGTGAATTGGGTTACGCCCAATCAAACTGTATCCCGATCGTCTTCAAACAGTCTCCAGACTTGATTGTGACTTCTCCCTACCTCAGAACTCAATTGACTGCTCAACCGCTGATCGAACAGTTTCCGCAAACACCCATCGAAGTCTGGCAGGTTCAGGAGTTTACCTACCTCACTTTACCCCTCGACCGACCCACCACACCTCTAATGCGTAAACCTTTCAGCGAAGCTTACTGGGACCGCTGCGACCCTCACTACATTGATGGAATAAACGCCGAATCTTTTACTCAACTGATGGAACGAGTTCAAACTGCCTTGCAGCAAATGCAGCAGCAATCCGGTTTTGTGGTCGTCTTTACGCATGGATTGTTTATGAAAGCGATGCTATGGCAAATTCTGGCAAATCCAGGTGTAATTGATACAGTTGCAATGCGTCGTTTTCATCACTTCTGGCAAGGATTTCGAGTACCCAATGCGTCTATCCTAAAGCTGCAATTTAGCGCAGATGGAATCCCTGGTTGGAGTTCCTTTATCACCGATCACCTGCCTCCGGAATTACAATCATCGGTATCAGAGCCAACGGTAGCAGTTCAGAGCAGTTCTACTTACGAAATTATGGATGCTGGCGATCAACCTTCATAAGTGAATTCAAAGAGATTAATATGACCGCTCAAGTTGATGAGATCCTCATTTTTGATAGCAATAAAATATCTATATCGTTTCATCCACCTTTGCCAAGTTCCCATCTGGGCATCATTAAAGTAGACAATAGAAATAGCAAAAATGTTGATCCTGTGATTGGCTCTACTGCTTGCTGGCGCGGGTATATCGGCACCTGGGAGATTCAGAGCGATCGACTCTATCTGGTTGACATTGCGGGGTGTTACCAAATGATTGACAGTAACCCAGTTTTTGCCGATTGGGTCAGTGGTCTAATTCGTGTCCCCCAAGGGAAGCTGGTGTATTGCGATCGCTCAGGTGCCAAGATCCACGAACAGGAAATCCATTTGAGGGTTGAACAGGGAAAGGTGATTGAATCGACCCTTATTGATGCCAACTAAAGCCAATGGTAACTTGTGCTCCAGCGTCTTCCAACATTGTTTTGAGGCCTTCCAACTTCCTCTGATC
>JAAHGE010000309.1 GCA_010672635.1 Desertifilum sp. SIO1I2
TCTCATCCTTTAGAGAGACGCCGAACGAGATTTAACGAGTTTTTATAACATTTTCGCCTATCTAAATAAAGAAATAAGGTCTATTTTGAATTCCGCCAATAGAACGATGCGATGTCCACCTTTAGAACCATATC
This sequence comes from Desertifilum sp. SIO1I2, assembly GCA_010672635.1. GTDB lineage: Bacteria > Cyanobacteriota > Cyanobacteriia > Cyanobacteriales > Desertifilaceae > Desertifilum. The sequence goes on from JAAHGE010000309.1 coordinate 135, forward strand.
GCAGAGGTTAATTCTTTTTAACATATGGACAGGATAGGAAAGCCGATTGAACTCTAACGCTTCTATTCAAGTTTTAAGAGTAAAGGCAGAAAGCACTTTAATCGGTCTTTTTTAAGACCTCGTTCTTTATGGGTTAAATTAGGAATAGCCTTATGAATACGCCTCAGACATCTGAAGCCGCCTTATTTTTAAGCAATCTCAAAAACGGAATTTGGTTTTTTGGGATTTCGTCTTGGGTATTCGGAATTACCGACAGAACCCTTGCCACGCTAGCGGATGGGTATCTATCAGCTATCGATATCGCCCAATTATTCACGGCGTCTTTCTTCTTTATGGGTTGGCTATTTCTCAAGCCTGCTCGTAAGATTTAAACCAATCAGAGGAGGCGATCGCATTTTTCAATCTGCCTCCTCTTCATCGTAAAGAATAAACAAACGGCTAAGGGCATAAACGGTGCATCCCTCTACACTAAAGTGGCATCTCCTCCGATCTGGGGAAATGAGGGACTGACAAAACGCCGTTATGAGTAACTATTTAGCGATCGCCACCGTTACCGCCAGCCTCCAGCGCACCCTCCAAGCTGCCTTGCAAGTGGATGTAGATGGGGCGCGAGTCACCACCGTGCAACCGAATAGCCTGGGAGGTGGAACCCCAGAAACCGGAGTCAACATTTACCTATACCACGCCGCCCCTAACCCCGCTTGGCGCAACTCCGACTTACGCACCCGCTTTGCAGACGGGAAATTTGCCAAACGCCCCCAGGCCGCCCTAGATTTGTATTACCTGATTAGTTGCTACGGCAACGAAGTCGAACTCGAACCGCAACGCCTATTAGGAAGTGTCGTCAGAACCTTACACGCCCGCCCGGTACTCACCCGCGAAGCGATCTACGATACGATTGCAGACTCCACCTTTGCCTTTCTCACCAACTCCAACCTGGCAGAACAGGTAGAAACCGTCAAATTCATGCCCGTTTCTTTAGGCGTTGAGGAATTATCTAACATTTGGTCTGTCTTTTTCCAAACCCCCCACGCCCTTTCCATCGCCTATCAAGCCAGCACCATACTCATCGAAAGCGATGATATTCCCCAACGCGCCCTACCCGTGCGCGATCGCTCCGCCTTCACTGGCACCCCCTTCCGTTCTGCTCCCGTCGTGGATAAAGTCTTCTCCCAGGAAGGAATTCTCGCCCCCATTGTCGCCCATAGCACCCTGATTATCCGAGGATCGCGACTCAAACACGAACAAACGCGAGTTAAAATTGGGGGAATTGAACTCACGCCTTCAGAAATTAGCGACTCCGCCCTCTACTTACCCTTGGCGAGCATTCCACCCGCATCCCTAAGAGCTGGAGTTCAAAGCCTGCAAGTCATCCATCGGTTAAAAGAAGCCAACAACCATCGCGGGGTAGAATCCAACGCGATCGCCTTAGTGCTGCGTCCGAGTATTGTAGAAATAGCGATCGCCAACCTAGAAGGCATCGAGCGCGAACCGAGATCCGCCCAAGTCACCTTGCATATTGACTTAACCGTGTCTCCTCAACAGCGAGTCACCTTACTGCTCAACGAAGTGAGTAGCAGCACACCCGCCGCCTACCTGTTTGATGCCACTTCCCGCAGCCAAGAAACCGCCTCGCTCATCTTCAACCTGTATGATGTTAAACCGGGCGAATATCTAGTGCGAGTCCAAATTGATGGCGCGGAAAGCTTGCTAGAAGTCGATCTTGACCCCCAAAGTCCCACCTTTGAACGCTATATTGGTCCAACCTTAACCATCCCCTAAATCATGCACGATTGCTCTCCCTGGTATCAGGCGAACCAAGACGCTCTAATGGATGCTTTAGCCAGAGTGCAAGCCAAGCTGCAAGCTAAAATTAACGGGGAAAATCCACCGGAAGCACCCGATCGAACCCTATCCCCCCCCTCTAGCCTAGAACAACTCTGCCATCTGTTTGGCTTATCCCCCTTTGAGCGCGATGTATTATTACTGTGCGCGGGGATGGAACTAGACGCCAGCTTTCCCGCCTTATGTGCGGCGGCGCAGGGAGACTCCCAAAAAAACTATCCCACCTTCAGCCTCGCCTTAGCCACCCTCAACCAACCCCAATGGAACGCCTTAACCCCCGATGCGCCCTTGCGACGCTGGCGGATGATCGAAATTGGGGCGGGAACGGTCCTCACCTTAAGTCCGTTGCGAATTGACGAGCGCATTCTGCACTACCTGACAGGGTTACAATACCTCGACGAACGCCTCAAGGGGTTAGTGGAACCCTTATCTGTCGATAGCGAACTGGTGCCTTCCCATCAACAACTGGCGCAACATCTAGCCGCCTCCTGGTTGCAAGCCTTTGGCAAGACCCCTTTACCCATTGTGCAACTGTGTGGCGATCTCCGATCCAGCAAACGCGCGATCGCCGCTGTTTTGTGTCAGCAAGTGGGGTTAAACTTGCATATTCTCCACGCCCAGGCGTTACCCACCCATCACCCAGAGTTGCACCCCCTCCTGCAACTTTGGGCCAGAGAAGCCGTTCTGAGCCATAGCGCTCTGTTGCTCGACTGCGACGCGACGGAAGATACAACCCACAATGGCGCGATCGCCCTAATTTTAGAACGCTTGCACAGTCCCTTAATTGTCAGCAGTCGCGAACGCTTGCAAATCTCTTTGCGTCCCCAAATTGCTGCTGATGTGCGCCAACCCACCCCCAACGAACAGCGCCTCCTCTGGCAGGCGATTTTAGGCGATTCGCGTAGCGATCCCTACGGGAATCGCGCCGCCCCTGTCAACGGTCAAGTCGATCTCCTCGTTTCCCACTTCAACCTCAATTCCCCCGCCATTCAAGCCGTTTGTACTGAAGCCTTTGCCCAACTAGAGAACCCCCTCACCGAGGACTCCCTGAGCAAGTTGCTGTGGGATACCTGTTGCAAGCAAGCGCGCCCCCACCTAGACGACTTATCCCAACGCATCGAACCGGGTGCAACGTGGGAAGATATCGTCTTACCCGACACCCAACGGCGAATTCTCCGCGATATTAGCGCCCATATTCGCCAGCGGGCTAAGGTTTATGAATATTGGGGATTTGCCAAAAAAGGCGATCGCGGTTTGGGAATTAGCGCCCTATTTGCAGGCCCCAGCGGTACCGGAAAAACAATGGCCGCCGAAGTTTTAGCCCAAGAACTCCGGTTAGACCTTTATCGAATTGACCTGAGTTCGGTAGTGAGTAAATATATTGGGGAAACCGAGAAAAATTTGCGACACGTCTTCGATGCGGCTGAGTCAGGCGGGGTAATTTTGTTATTTGACGAAGCCGATGCCCTGTTTGGCAAGCGTTCTGATGTTAAAGACTCCCACGATCGCTATGCCAACATGGAAGTGAGCTATCTTTTACAGCGCATGGAATCCTATCGCGGATTAGCGATTCTGACCACCAACTTAAAAACCTCCATTGACCAAGCTTTTTTACGTCGCCTGCGCTTTGTCGTCCAGTTTCCCTTCCCCGATGCTAGCCAGCGCGCGGAAATTTGGCAGCGCATCTTTCCCAAACAAACCCCCACAGAAGCGCTCGATTTCAAAAAGCTGGCTAAACTCAACGTTGCAGGTGGCAATATCCGAAATATTGCCATGAATGCCGCCTTTTTAGCCGCCGATGCCAACGAACCCGTGACAATGAAACATCTATTGCGAGCAGCGCAAAGCGAATACATTAAATTAGAGCGCCCCCTCACGGATGCTGAAGTCAAAGGTTGGGTTTAAAGTTGTATCCCATTATTCTCTGCATAGAGTTGCTGTATCTTGTCCTCTCTGAGCAACTTCAGCAGCTTGCACAAATCTTACAGTGGTCAACAAACCGCACTGCGCCGGGGGGAATGTACTGATGCAAGCAACAACTCATCTCACTGAAGTGCAATGGTAAGTTGCAGAGGCGATTCGCGAAGCGCTATCTTCGCAGCTTTCCGTAGGAATCCCTGCGGGAATCGCCCCCTCTCAGCATCTATCGACTTCCCCATCCTGCTAACTTTAAAGACGATCGCGAACTTCAGCTACCCCCTAACCTCGTTCCTCTATGTACCTCGTCACCACAAAAGCCGATCGCCTCCCAACCGATCGCCAGATCGTGATGGTGGATGGCACTGTACCCAACTGGAAAGCCAAACCCGGCGATCTGCACTGGGATCATCACCGCCCAGATGGAGCCGACATTCAGATCGGCGAAATTCCCTTACCGGATCGCGCCTCTTTGCTAGAAGAGCATTCCACCTACCAGTCCCCTTGCTTGGTGACGACGATGGTGGATGCCGATGCCTGTTGTGCTGCGGCGTGGGTACAATTGGCGCGTGAGGTGTTAACCCCTGAAACGATCGCGAAATTTAAAGCGATCGCCTGGGACTGCGACCATCTAGGGGTTCCGCCCGAACTGAACCTGTATGCGGAATTTGCCGCCAAAGCGAATGCAGCGCTCAAGAAATCCAGCGATCGCCTTCCTGCCGAGTTAGGCTTACCGGCCGAATGCAAACAATGGACAGAAGAGGACTGGCAAACCTATTCATCAGAAGCCTTTCGGCGAGGAAGCGAGTGGTTAATTGCAGCCGCCAAGGGCGATCGCCCCTATCCCGGAGAAGACGGTGAAGCGGATGACTACTGGCAGCAAATTGAAGCCGATGCCCAAATGTTAATCGATGAAAACCGGATTCAACAGAAGGAAACAAAACGAGGTGCAATCCCGATTTGCGATCTGCGCGGTGTTGATCGTGCGCTCGATCCGCGCTCCTTTTATCAAGTCTTGGGTTCGCGGTCTAATACTCTACGTCCAGAAGCCATTATAATCCGCGCTAGCCGCTTGGGAGGCACCCAATACACCCTCGGTAGCATTCCCCTTCATCCAGAACAGCACGCCCTCGATTACACCCAAGGCACCTTTGAGCGTCTCACCCGCGCCGAACAGCTTAAAGATCCTCAAACCGGAAGTTGGGGAGGTCGGCGCACCGTTGGCGGTTCTCCCTGGAATCATCCTTCTAACCTCAGTATTGAGGAAATTGTGGCCCTCCTCGATTAATGACTTAAGCTGATGCTGAAGCAAGCAAACACAGATCGTTATCTCTGAACTCCAGATCCGATTGCAAACGATTCCATTGATGCCTGTTTCCAGCAGCTCAATAGAATCCTGCAAGCACCCACGGGTGTAGGCAAAACCGGCTCCATTTCTCTATTAAGATTATTCACGTTTGCAAGGCATCTGCCAGAGTCCTAGGCCAAACTAAGAGAAAATACTGAGATTGTACAATTCTGGGGGCGGATTATGAGTCGGCAAAGGCGATCGCAACAAGAACCGCTACACCCTACTTCGACCTCTGCAAAAACGAGCTTTCTGCAAACTCGACCCTTTAGCGAGCAACAACAAAATGCCTCGCAAACCCCAGATAACCCCGATTTACAGACCCAATTGAACGCAGCAGCGCGGTTTGGACATCGCTTGAGCCAGATTGCGATTCAACCGAAACTAACTGTAGGTGCGCCCGGAGATCGGTACGAACAAGAAGCAGATAGCGTCGCCTCCCAAGTGATGAGCATGAGCGAACCCCCAGCGCAATTCGCGAAGCGATCCCTGCAAGAGTCGCCCATTCAACGGGAAACCGCACCGGAGGAAGAAGACCTCCAAATGAAACCCCTCGCAACCACAATTACGCCTCTAGTACAGCGAGAATCTGCACTAGAAGAAGAAGAGTTGCAGATGAAACCCCTCATCCAAAGAGAATCTGCTTTAGAAGAAGAAGAGTTGCAGATGAAACCCCTCATCCAACGAGAATCTGCACTAGAAGAAGAAGAGTTGCAGATGAAACCCCTCATCCAAAGAGAATCTGCACTAGAAGATGAGGAAGAACTTCAGATGAAACCCCTCATCCAACGAGAATCTGCACTAGAAGAAGAAGAATTGCAGATGAAACGCTCATTGCAGCGATCGCAAGAGGCAAG
>JAAHGE010000031.1 GCA_010672635.1 Desertifilum sp. SIO1I2
TGCCCGCTCTTCTAAGGGTTGGGGCAACGTTGTCACCGTCTCAACGCTCTTATGCCAAGGCAGCGATACTGTAAACCGACTGCCTTCTCCAACTTGACTTTCTAACCGAACGCTTCCTCGATGTAATTCCACCACTTGACGCACCAACGCTAGTCCTAACCCCGTTCCCGGATAGGATTTAGCCAGGGAGCTATCTAACTGGACAAACGGCTGAAATAATCGACTGATATCCTCTGAGGCAATCCCAATGCCTGTATCAACAATACTGAAGTGCAAAACTTCATTTTCCTCATCCGGTAGCACTTCAATCCACACTTCGCCTTGTTCGGGGGTAAACTTGACCGCATTGCTGAGTAAATTAATTAAAACCTGCCGGACTCGCCGCTCATCGACGGTAATTTTGCCCAGACGGGGAGGAATTTTAGCGCTCAGGGCAATTTGTTTTTGATGGGCTTGCTGTCGAACAAAGGCTAAACTGGCTTCGCACAACCCTTCGATATTGGTGGGAACCAGTTGGAGTTCGAGTTTGCCCGATTCAATTTTGGCCAAATCTAGAATATCGTTAATGAGTTCCAGCAAGTGCTGACCGCTTTGTTCAATGGTGGCGAGCTTTTGGTGTTGTTTGGCGGTTAGCGGGCCAAAAACTTCATCGCGCAGAACCTCCGAAAGACCGAGAATGGCGGTGAGGGGGGTGCGAAGTTCGTGACTCATGTTGGCGAGAAATTCGCTTTTAGCTCGGTTGGCGGCAAAAGCTTCGGCAACGGCGTATTTTTGGGCTTCTTCAGCTTTGTGTCTGGCGATGCCAATGGCAATAATTTCACCCACGAGTTTGAGCAAGTGAATATCGTCATCGCTCCAAATTTTGGGATGGCGAACGGTATCTAAACCCAACAATCCCACAACCTGATTTTGATAGGTGATGGGCACATTCATCACAGATTGGATGGAATGGGCGAGCATTTCAGTTTTCCAAGCGCTGGCTTCAACGGGTAAGTCGCTGATACAGGGAATTTGGACGAGATGCCCGCCCAGCAGTTCTTGCTTATACCAGGTGGATGAAAGACCGTTGGGGATGGGGGGGTGAGGGGCAATTGCTAAATCTAGCCCCGTGCCTTGCCATTCGTGGGTGGTGAGGGTGGCATCCCGTTGGCGATCGTAGCTCATCAGGTAGGCGCGATCGCTGTTGGTAAATTCGCCCAAGGTGGCGAGGGCGGTTGCGACTGCGCGGTCAAAATCTTCGTCTAAAAAGGCTCTGGCGATGGTTAACAGCATGGTTTCTGTGGCGGCGCGTTGTTGCAGCACTTGTTCGGCTTGTTTGCGATCGCTAATATCAATCGAGGTGCCAATTAAACGATCGATCCGGTCTTGAGCCAAGGAGCGAATGGGGTTGAGGGTGGTTAACCACCAGGTTTCTGGCGCGTCGGTATCGGAGCGGAAACACTCCTCGTAGGTGAGTTGGGCTGCGGTAGCAACGCAGGTTTGGCAGTGCTGGAGGGTGGCTGTCGCGATCGCTGTCGGTAAGACTTCAAATAGGGTTTTTCCGCACAACTGGGAGGATAGAGAGCCAGAACGCCTCTCGTAGGCTGGATTGACGGCTCCTAGGCGAAATTCTCCGCCCTCTAGAACTTCGACGATAAAGATCGCAGTTTCTACGCCTTCATAAATGCTGCGTAAGAACTGTTCGCTGTGCTGGAGAGCGAGTTCAGCTTGGCGGCGCTGGGTAATATCAACAGCCATTGAGGCGTACCCGATTGTTTGTTGATGTTCGTCAATTAGGGCGGTATTGTACCACTCGCAAATAATAATTTGACCGTCTTGGGTCATGTTTGTATTGACATTATGCCTGCCTCCTTGTTGCAGGCTCAATTCTTGCAAAACTTGCTTGACGCGATCGCGCTCTGGCTGGGGGACTATTAACTCAATCCCCTGACGCCCTAAAATTTCTGATTTTTCGTAGCCAAATATCTTCTGTGCCGCTTGATTCCAAGCCACCACGTCCCACTGAGTATTCCATTCCACAATCGCGAGGGGCGTCTGTTCGACTAAGAAAGAGAGCCGTTGCTGGGAGGCTCGCAAGCCCTCTTCAGCTTGTTTGCGATCGCTAATATCAAAAATAGCCCCCTCTAGCTGCACCCGGCTCCCGCGTGCGGCAGTGGCTTGACCTTTTTCGTATAGCCAATGGAGGCTACCATCGCGATGCTGAATGCGATATTCCAAGACAAAGGGGGCAAGGGCTGCGATCGCACTCTGAATGGTCTGAAGGACGCTATCGAGATCGTCGGGATGAATTAAAGCCACCCAACTTTGAATCCGATTGCCGATTAACTCCTGAGCGGTATAGCCTGTAATGGTTTCCACCGTCTCGCTGAGGTATTCCATCATTTGCCCCTTCTCAAAGGTGCAACGATAGACAATCCCAGGGATATTATCCACTAAACTTCTAAACCGGGCTTCGCTTTCTTGCAGGGCGGCGATCGCGCTTTTGCGGGCGCTGATATCGCGGGCAACCCAAGCGACGGTATGGGCTGAAGTGGGCGATAAACTGGCTGCAAACCAATAGGTTTGAGATTCTGGAGAGTCGGGCGCAATCGGGACGCTCAGGCTATATTCAAAGTCGATCACTTGCTGGGTGTCTACAGCCAGCTTCACCTGCGACCAAAACTGCTCCGATCCCTCCTCTAGATAAAATTGCTCAATCGTCTGATTTAAAATTTCCGTCTCTTGTTCGTAGAGGCGCTCTGGGTGGGTGGGAGCAACGGTAATATTGCGGGTAGCGGCGTTAACAAACAGCACCAAGTCGGTCATTCCCTCAAAAAAGCGGCGAATCTCGGCTTCTGAAGTCCGCAACTTCGTTTCTAGCAAGGGACTTTCTGGCAATTCCTCGATTCGCGAAGCGCTTCCTACGGGAATCGGCGGGCGGGCGTCGTTGGGATCGTCTAAACTCTGAGTTGGGGAAGGGCGACCTAAACGCCGCCAAGGAGAAACGAGCCACCGAGCCATTGCCAGCGTCAATAACGCACCTATCCCCAGCCCTAAGAATAAGGGAGTCGGTGTCGGTAGGCTCTGCTCGAAGTCAGAACGCGGCGCGATCGCCACAATCACCCCTTGAGCGCCCCAGGGGTCTTGATAGGGACGAACTTGCAAAAAATAAGACTGATAGCGATAGTGTTGAGATTGCTCGATGGCAGATACGCCCCCTAACTGCTGTATAAAACGGGTGGCGCTTTCCAGCAGGGGACGAGGGGTTTTTGGAGTGGCGATCGCCGAACCCTTTGGATCGAGAACGAACACGGCACCCGATGGACTCACCGGCAGACCTTCTAAAACAGCAGGCGTTAGGGACGCACCTTCTAAGCGTTCCTCAACCGCAAGACTGGTTGCCCCCATGAGTTGCGCCGCTAGGGTGGTGACAGCATTTTGGCGGAATGTCCAAGCCCAATACCCCACTAAACCAAAGGTTCCTAGGAGTTGCAAGACCAATGGAACTCCGATCGCCCAAGATAGAGAGATCGGCCGCGATCGCCGAAAACAAAGAGGAACAGACATAGGGTACTGATGGAATCAATATTCTGCAAGCGAAAGGCACTTCACTTGTGTAAAGCTGTTTTGGCGGCTCGCTATCCGAAGTTCAAGCTTACGCTTCTAGAGTTGGGTAGGTTGATAACTGGATAGGTAATTGAATGATAAACGTTGTTCCCTGATTGGAAGCAGAATAACATTCTAAAGATCCTTTGTGTTTTTCTGTAATAATTTGGTAGCTAATGGTCATGCCTAACCCCGTACCTTTACCAATGGTTTTGGTAGTAAAGAACGGATCGAAAATCCGATTTTTGACGGTTTCTGGAATTCCCGAACCGTTATCGCTAATCGCAATCTGTACGGTTTGGGTGGCCTCTTGGACGGTGGTAGCAATCCGAATCCAACTGGGATCTTGTTGAATTTCCGACAGAGAACGGGTTTCATCGCGTTCTTCTAAGGCATCAATGGCATTGACGAGAATATTCATAAACACCTGATTGAGTTGTCCTGGGTAGCACTCAATCGAGGGTAAATCGCTGTATTCTTTGAAAATTTGAATTTCTGGATGTTCCGGCTTGGCTTTCAGGCGGTTGTGCAGAATCATTAAGGTACTTTCTAGCCCATCGTGAATATTCACCCGTTTGAATTCAGCTTCATCGAGGCGCGAGAAGTTTCGTAAGGCGGCGATAATTTCCCGAATGCGTTCTGCACCGACTTGCATCGATAGTAAGAGTTTGGGTAAATCTTCTACTAAAAATTCGAGATCGGCGGCTTCAATGGCGTCAGTCACCGGCTGGACGGGGTTGGGATAATAGGCGTGATAGGCTTGAATCACCGACAGCAGGCTATTGGCGTATTCGTTGGCGTGTATGAGGTTGCCATAGATAAAGTTAACGGGGTTATTAATTTCGTGAGCCACCCCTGCAACGAGCTGACCGAGGGAAGACATTTTTTCGCTTTGGACGAGGTGAGATTGGGTGCGTTGCAACTCGTGCAGGGTATTTTCTAAATCTTGCGTTTTTTGTTGCAGCTTAATTTGGGCGAGTTTGCGATCGCTAATATCGCTATGAATGCCGATCCATTCGCGGACGCTGCCATCGGGTTCGAGGATAGGAATGGCTCTAACGCTCATATAACGGTATTGACCGTCTTGTCGGCGCAGGCGATGCTCGGTTTTGTAGTGCGATCGCGCTAACACGGCCGCCGACCACTTTTCGGCAGTTTTGGGGCGATCGTCGGGATGCACGGCTTCTAGCCAACCCCAACCCTGCATTTGCGGGTAGGTTTGACCCGTAAATTCCATCCAAGCTGGCTGTTCGCAGATAAATTCACCACGGGCGGTGGTATACCAAATAATGTGGGAGGTGGCTTCAACCAAAGAGCGGTAGCGTTCTTCGCTATAGCGCAAGGCTTGTTGCACCCGTCGGCGTTCGCTGATATCTTGACCGATGGAGACAACCCCAATGACTTCTCCGTTCGGATCGATTAGGGCTTTACTATGCCATTCGCAGGTAACGGTGCGTCCATCTTTGGTGGAATGGTCGTGAATTTTATGCAGACCAGTTGGACTTTGCAGCAGTTCTCCAATCTCCTCGGTGAGTTCTACAGCTAGGGATTGAGGGCCGATCCCTTCGCTGGCGTAGCAACCAATGGCCTCGGCGGCGCTATAACCAAAGATGGCTTCGGCAGCGCGGTTCCAAACGGCGATCCGGAAGTTGCGATCCCATTCAATGACGGCAACGGGGGACTGTTCGATCAGCAGGGACAGGCGTTGTTTTTGATGGGTGAGCAGTTGTTCGGCGTGTTTGCGTTCGGTGATATCGCGGGCGATCGCATAAACGAGGTTATCTTCGGGGAGCAGAACCGAACTCCACGACAGCCAGCGATGCGCGCCCGATTTAGTGATGTAGCGGTTTTCAAAGGAAAAAGTCCCCCCTTTGGCGTGTTTCATGGTGTCGAATTCTTCTAGGGTGACTTCCACGTCTTCAGGATGAACCCATTGCAACAGAGGGGCAGACATCAGTTCTTCGGGACTGTAGCCTAATATTTTTTCCATTGCGGGGTTGACGCGCTTAAAGTAGCCGTCGTAACCGGCGATACAGAGCATATCGGGCGAAAGGCTAAAAAAGCGATCGCGTTCGGCTTCGGCTTGGCGGCGTTCGGTCAGATCGATGAATAAGCCATCCCAAACCACTGCACCGTTGCTGAGTCGTTCGGGACGCGCCACGACTTGCACCCATTTGAGTTTGCCTGAAGGGGTGATGATGCGGTATTCCTCATTCATATCCTGGAGGGTTTGAGCCGAGTCGATAATGGCGGCTTCTACTCGATGGCGATCGCGCTTGTCAATCAGATCAAAGAGTCTCATCATCTCCTGGGGAACTAATTCCAACAAGGAACGACATCCCGGAGAAACATAGGGGAATGAACGCGAACCATCGGGATCTAAACGCAACTGACAAATCATTCCCGGCACGTTAGCGGCCAGTTTTTGAAAGCGGGCTTCGCTCTGTTGCAGTTTGCGGGTGCGTTCTTTAACGCGGGTTTCTAACTCTTCGTTGAGTTGTTTTAAGGCGGCTTCGGCAAGTTTGCGATCGCTAATATCGAGTAATAGCCCGCAAAAAATGACCTCGTTGCGTTCGTTGCGGATCGGTGTGGAAGCGCCTTGAAAAGAGCGAATTTCCCCATTCGGTTTAATCAAGCGTCCTTCATAGGTCCAAGGAACCGTCGCATGAATCGCTTGATTGGAGGAGGCAATATAGGTATCGAGGTCTTCCGGATGCAAGCGCGCGATAAAGTGGTTAATGTCGCGCATCATATCGGCCGGACGCACGCCTGCCAACTCAAAGATCCCCTCGCTGACATAATCGATTGTCCAAACGCCGTTACGGCTAGTAAATTGAAAAATCGCTCCCGGTAAATGGGCGGCAATTTGCTTGAGTCGGGTTTGCTCTTGAATGAGGGCTAAGTCAGCCTGCTGGTACTGCTGAATGGCGTTAGCGCGTTCTTGGATTTCGCTTTGCAATGCTTGATTGAGCCGATCGAGTTCGCAAGTTCGCTGCTCAATTTTTTGTTCGAGTTGCTGATTGAGTTGTTGCAGTTGGGTGGCTTTTTGTTGAGATTCTGTTAACAGTTCAGCTTGCTGAATGGCCACGCTTAAATGCACGGCAATTTGCTGCATAAAATTAATATCTTCCTGCGTCCAGTCGCGCGGTTCGGAGCATTGATGAATGCATAAAAGTCCCCAAAGCTGCTCGCCAATTAGCAACGGGACGACTAAGTTTGCCCGAATTTGAAAGCGAGCCAGAATTTCTATATGGCATTCGTTTAATTCAGCTTGATAAATATCAGAAATCGCTAAAATTTTTCCTTGGGAATAGGGCGTGACGTACTGTTCTGCGAAACAGCGATCGCGGATGGGATTTGCCAGGGTTGAGGGATAGTCAGGCTGCACCTCTTCTGAGATAAACTCACCTTCAATATAGCCAGAGTCTGGAAAAAAGCGAAAAATTCCTACCCGATCGGCATTGAGAAGCTGACAGACTTCTGTAACAGTTCTTTGAAAAATGCGTTCTAAATCTAGCGAAGCCCGAATACTACTAATAACATTGAAAACCGTTCTTTGACGGGCTAACTGAAAGGGCATCGTAAATTTTTCTTGCTCCAAGCGAACCACTTGCTGGCGCAGGTCGCTCAACTCTTGTTGCAGGGAGTCGTAAGTTTGTCGATCTAAATTCACAAAATTATCAGCCATAATCATTACACACAGCATCTCAACGCTTAACTGACACAGAATTACCGAAAACAATTAGACGCCTGCATTACTAGAAATTTATAGGTTATTAAATCTAAGATAAGCCCGACGCCGATCCTAGAGGCAAGCTAAAAGTGACGTTAACGAGCAGTTAAGCCAAAACAAAGAAAATCGACAACTCAGCCCGCTCTGCGGCAGTTAATTAATGAGAAGAGGTGTTTGACTCAATTGCTCCCAATGCCTTTAAGGTGTCTCGTTGAGCATCGGTTAACCCAGTTACTCCGGTAATCTGCATATTTTCATAGAGACGTTCGGGGCAGAGAGTCTCCAGGCACGAGAAATCATGCAGATCCCAGAGTTTGAGCGTTTCATCTTTTGACCCACTTAATAAACATTGACCGTCTGGACTAAAAGCTAAAGACCAGATAGCACTAGTATGCCCATTTAAAACCTGCAAACATACTCCTGTGGAGGGATTCCATAGTTTTATTGTTGAGTCAACCCCTCCGCTAGCCAGTAACAGTCCGTTCGGGCAGGAGAGGGGAGAAAATGCAACAGACCAAACTAAACCCTGATGGGCGCTCAACGTGCGAACACACTCTCCAGTTAGCACATCCCAGATTTTAAGCGTACCATCTTCCCCGGCGCTAGCCAGCCAGCGGCTATCGGGCGCGAAAGCCACCGAACTGACCAACTCCCCATCAACGGGCCAGGTTTTTAACAATTCTCCCGTAGCAGCGCACCACAGGCGCAGCGTTCGATCGGCGCTGCTGCTGGCTAAGAGTTGACCGTCGGGACTAAAAGCAACGCAGAGAACCCAACTTTGATGTCCGCTTAAGATTCGCAAGCAACGACCGCTATTAACGTCCCAAACTCTTAAGGTGCGATCGCTACTCCCGCTTGCCAACAGCAGGCCATCGGGACTAAAGCTCACCGACCACACGCGGCTGCTATGACCGAGTAAAGGCAACCGCGCTTTGCCAGAATTGGCATCCCACAAGCGGATCGTCCGGTCTTCACCCGTCGAGGCGATCCATTGATGGTGGGGACTGCTAGCTAGGCTGCGGATCGCGCCTGGATGCCCGCTTAACAGGTGCGTGCAGGTTCGCGTTTGGGCATTCCATAGGCTGAGGCTGCCATCGCTACTCCCGGCGACCGGGCCGTTGGCGTGCCAACTCACGGCGCGAACTTCCCGATGATAGCTGGCGAGGGTTTGCCAAAGCTGATAGCGCGAGTCGGGGGCGCGCTTCCACAGTTTCAGGGTTTGTTTATCGCTAGCAGCCAGCAGTTGAGCGCGAGCATCGGTGGCGATCGCCCAAATTTGCGAGTTGAAGCCGGTTAAAATTTGCTGTTGGGTTTCGAGATCGCTATCCCACAGTTGCAAGCTGGCGCGATCGCCATAAATCACCTCAGCGCTGGGACTCGGCGCAAATAAAACCGACCAAACAAAACCTACATTCTCGCTCAGGTCTTGGTAAAATTCTCCGGTTTCCACATCCCACAGCAAAATTCGTTCGGTTTCGCAACTGGCTAGGGTTTCGCCATCGGGACTAAAGCTGAGATTGCAAACGGGTTCGCGATGGCCGTAGAGGATGCGACAGCGATCGCGATTCCACAGCCGAATGGTGCGATCGCTACTACCGCTGGCTAGAGTGGCGCTATCGGGACTAAAACTCAGGCAACTCACCCCCGCCGCATGTCCCTCCCAAGTTTGCTGGCAGACCAGATCCCAACTCCAGAGTTTGATAGTGCAATCGTTGCTTCCCGTGGCGATCCATTGACCGTCCGGACTCGCAGCCACCGCCCAAATCCAATCGGCGTGAGCCATAACCATGTGTTTCACGCTGCCGGTTGACGCGTCCCAGATGCCCAGGGTGCCATCAAAGCTGCTGCTGACCAACGATGAACTATCTGGACTGTAAACCAGCGACCAGATGGTGTGGGTGTGGGCGGTATTTTTGAACAGCAATTGACCGCTATTGACCTCCCAAAGCCGGATTTCGCCATCCCCATGTCCGGTTGCCAATTGCGTGCCGTCGGGACTGAGGGCAATGCTGTAGATCGGACTAAAGGTTTCGCTAAAGACGGTTTTGGCAAGGTGGCAGTGGCTGAGGTTTGCAGACCGCAAGTTAACGCCTTGCAGGTTCGCCTGAGCCAGGGTGAGGCCGGAAAGGTCGAGATGGCTGAGGTCGGCTTGCAGATGCACCAGGAGGTTAAGGAGATTGCTGGCGAGATATCCGGGGGGGTTTAAGGGGGCTTTGAGTTGGAGAATGGATTTGAGTGCGGCGATTGGATGCTCGGCGTTACCAAAGGCGGCGGCTAGTTTTTGGGCGATGGGGTCGAGGATAAATTGGATTTGGGATTGGCGGATATAATCCTGGGATTGGGCTTTGAGTAGGGCAAGGTAGCGAAGCCGATCGAAGCTGTCTAGACCTTTGGCGGTTTGATGATACTGGATGATTTCTTCGCTTGCTTCTTCAATCAGGCGATCGCACGCATACTCCATGACGACGGGTTGCAGGGTGAATTGCTGGAGATGGGCGTTGGGGGTTTGAATTTCAATTAAAGAACGCCAGCCAATATACTCAATCAGTTCTAACAGCCGGCTTGGGGAAATTAGGGGAACTAAGTCGTCGCGCAGTTGGTTGAGGGTGACGGGTTCGCGGTTGATGGCGAGCCAATAGAGGATTTGTTGTTCTAAGGACGAGAGGCGATCGAATTGAACGTTGAGAAGGTTGCGAATGCCATTAAAGATGATGATGCCTTGTTCGAGGAATTCTGCGATGTTCCCAGAAAAGAGTTGATGAATAGAGGTGGCTGCAATTTTCAACGCCAGGGGATTTCCTTGATAGCGTTGGTTGAGTTGTTGGATTTGATCGGGGCTACCGCGCAGGCCTTTGGCTTGAAAGATGCGATCGCTCTCCGGTGGGGTTAACCCGCCCAGGAGAAACGATCGCGTGCTGCTGGTTTCGCCTTCAAATACGGCGATTTCTTGCGGTTTTTCGCGGCTGGTTAAGACCAGGCAACTCTGGTGGGGGGTTTCGGCAATTTGTCGCAAGAGTTCGCTATATTCGGTATAGCCTTCTCGGTATTGCCCGGCAGGACGACCCGGTTGCAGCAAGCTTTCCAGGTTATCGAGGACGATTAAACAGCGCGATCGCCTTAAGATTTCCATCAGTTGAGCGACCCCGTTGGCTCCGATGGGTTCGCTTGTTAGGGAAGTGAGGGCAGAGGTGGGGGGAAGTTGTCCAAAAAATTGCAGCAGTTGTCTGAGTAAGGTATCCACAAAAGGGGCGTGGCGGAGCGATCGCCAAACGGTAAATTCAAATTGGTCTTGCAGGTTTTGCGCCAGTTTGACGGAAAGCGCGGTTTTACCGACTCCCCCAATTCCCAACAGGGCGACTAAGCGACAGCGATCGGCGACGATCCACTCTTGCAAGGTAGTTAATTCGGGCTGGCGACCGTAAAAGAGCGAAACATCAACGGCTTCTCCCCAATCTTGGCGAGCATTAATGCTAATCGTTTCGGTGAAACCGGGCTGTGTATAATCAGATTCCTCCATTTCCAAGCCCAGAACTTGAAAAATTAACGCTAACGAACTGCGATCGCTCCCGCCACTTCCCCGAAAGATTTTGCGGACGGTGGTGGGATGCAGCCCTTGGGCGCTCATGAGTTGCGACTGTTCGGCAATTTTCGGTGGGTTGTATTTTACTCCAGTGGTTACTTCTAGCTCGCTAATCCGACGTTTGAGCTTTTTCGCGCCCACCGGAGTCAGAATATATCCTCGATGGCGCTTTGTCTTAGCAGGAGGGTTGGCGGTCACATCACAAATCCTCAATGTGACGATTCATTCTACGCTAACGCCCGACAACCTGAAACTGTCAAGTGACTCGATCCATGCCGATCTGTGCAAACTGCATCGCAGGTCAATCGGAATTTTGAGGAAATGCCCCACAATCTGAAAATGTCAAGTTATTCGATCCGTGTTTATACGTGAACTTCGTCACTTGTCAATCGTAATTCTCAGGAATTTACTTAAGTTCTCCTTAAAAGCTCGTTCTTCTCCCTAATGCTTGCGGGTTTTCCGCAAACTAGGTCTTAGCAGGGGAGAAACCACCGAGTCTTAAACTTCTATCTTCTGCGCGACAGCCGCCATAGCTTGAGTCCGCTAGCCCTAGGAGATGTGCTTTTGAGTGATGTTTTTTTCAGACCTTTGCAAGCCAACTCCTTTGAATTTTTGATCACTGAGGTTAAATGACATGGATCGCACTACCTCCTCGACAATTTTATTAATTGACAGCGACCCTAGCGATCTGCAACTTGTTTTACCGATTTTAAGCAGCGCAGGTTATGGGGTAACGGTTGTTACGCACGAATCGGGGGCTATTGAAAGTCTTCTCCAAGAGCTACCCGTACTCATTCTATTACAAGTAAGTTCTGTGCAAGAGCAGGGTCTTTCCTTGTGTAGAACCATTCGAGAATTTGCTGAATTTCAAGCCATTCCGGTGATTTTTATCGTTGAAGCTAATGATACTGACAGTATTGTCAAAGGTATCAGCTTAGGGGCAGTCGATTATCTCACCCGACCATTGGATAGCCAAACGCTGCTGCGCCAGGTTCAGTTCCACATTCGTCTAAACGCTTTTATGTTTAATACTCAAGAACAAACTGAGTTGTTAACCAAAGAAGTGAAAGGATGCGTTCATATTGAGTCGCAGTTACTCAAACTGTTGCTGGAATTAGAACGGCGAGTCGAAGAACGAAATAGCCAGCTATCCATCGTTTTAAACGAGTTACAAAGAACGCAGCAAGAACTCCTGGCCCGCGAACAAAAACTTCGCCATGCTAACTTTCATGATGCCCTCACGGGGTTGCCGAATCGTTGCTGGTTGATGGAGTATTTACCGGCTTTAATTCAGTCGGCGAATCAAAATCCGAGAAATCACTTTGCAGCACTATCGATTGACCTCGACCGCTTTAAAACTATTAATGATAGTTTGGGTCATCTAGTCGGCGATGAATTGCTGAAAAATGTCGCCCTGCGCTTGCAAGCTAGCCTCAGTCCGATGTCAACGGTGGCGCGGTTAGGCGGCGATGAATTTATTGTTTTAATGGAACAGATTGAGTCCATTCAGGATGCGATCGCGCTGGCCCAACAAATTCAAATCCAATTCCAACTCCCCTTTCAAATTAATGATTATGAAATCTTTATAGGGGCAAGCGTTGGGATTACGCTGAGTATTATCGGCTATCAATCGCCTGTCGAAGTGCTGCGCGATGCCGGAATTGCCATGTCCCAAGCCAAACAAGCCGGTCACGGCTGCTACCAAGTGCTGACGCCGGAACGTAAAGCTAGAGCGATCGCCCGCCTGCAACTCGAAACCGATCTGCGTCAAGCCGTCGAACGCCAGGAATTCTACCTAGAATATCAGCCTATTTACGGACTGGCAACTGGCGAACTTAAAGGCTTTGAAGCCTTGGTGCGCTGGCAACATCCTTCACGGGGTCGAGTTGCCCCCACTGAATTTATCCCCACCGCCGAAGAGATTGGTATTATCGATCGCATCGGGATGTGGGTATTAAAAGAATCCACCCGCCAACTCAGCCATTGGCAACAGGAATTTCCCAATATCCCTTTAGTGATGCATGTTAACCTGTCTGCCAAACAGCTTAAGCAACGGGAACTCGTCCAGCAAATTGAAGCTTTTTGCACGGAAATGCGCCTATCGCACAACAGCCTGAAATTGGAGATTACCGAAAGCTGCTTTTTAGAAAGTTCCAGCGAGGAAATTAACCTGTTACATCAACTGCGCGATAAGGGAATTCGCTTGTGTATCGATGATTTTGGGATTGGTTATTCTTCCCTCGGCCGCTTGCAAAACTTTCCAATGGATACGGTGAAGGTGGATCGTTCGTTTGTTAAACGCTTGGGTAAGAGTTCGCGAGAAACCGAGATTGTCCATACGATCGTGAACTTAGCCCATAATTTAGGTCTGGATCTAGTTGCAGAAGGTATAGAAACCGCAGAACAATTGCAGACGTTGCAACAATTGGGTTACGAACAAGGACAAGGCTATTACTTCTCTCGACCTTTAAACCGCCACTTAGCAACGCAACTGGTGATGAGCAGTGCATTGAATTGACGGTTGCCTTGTTATCGGGAGAAACTGGAAGTTAGCGCAATAGGGCTTTCTTAGATTATGAACTCTTCTCCCAAAAAACGCGATTCTCTTGGGTTTACGGTGCGTTTTGTTTGCGGTGCAGTAGTTGGAATTTTGGTGGGAATTGGCTTTTGGATGCCAGAAACGATCGCAGGCGTACTGATAACAGGTTTAATCTCCGGTGTGGCGTGTGGCTTACTCGCGGCTTTCTGGGGCGATCGCTTTTGGGAAATGTTAAGCTCGTTTTTGCGTTAGCCTAGCAGAGAACTCTCGTTTTAGGAGGGCAAGACCGATGGTGAAGTTCGATCCTCCTGCGATCTTACCTAGCACTCAGGATCTCCCCTGTTCGGACGATACGCCAGTGGATAATGAAGATCAAAATTTTATCCCCAATCTCTTGTTGTTTCTGCTTGAATCGATTTGGGCGACGCGCAATGATTGGTTTTTTGGCGTGGATATGGGAATTTACCATACCACTGGCGTTAGTCACCTGATTCCGGTGATTCCCGATGGCTTTTTGAGTTTGGGAGTACAGCGTCGCAAGGGGAACAAGTCTCGCCTCAGCTATGCTGTGTGGGAGGAGGATATTGTTCCTCAACTCGCGTTGGAGGTGGTGTCTAAAGCGCCGGGGGATGAGTACGATCAAAAGTTGCAAATCTACGCGCAGTTAGGGGTTCTCTACTACGTCATCTATAACCCATACTATTGGCAGCGAGACCGTCATCAGCCGTTTGAAGTTTATCAACTCAGCAATGGCGAGTATCAGCAGCAAATTGGCGAACCGTTCTGGATGCCGGAAATTGGGTTAGGGATTGGACGGGGTAACTATACATCGGGTACAGTACAACGAGAGGTGCTGTATTGGTTCGACCCAAGCGGACAGCGGTATTTAACCGATCGAGAACGAGTTCAAGCCGAACAACAGCAACGAGAACGACTTGCTGCAAAATTAAGAGAGTTGGGAGTCGATCCCGATCGGATTTAATGCCAGTTAACCAAACTCAAGCGATTGGAGTTTGTTACACGCCAGCAGCGATCGCGCAATCGATCGCGAGCGATACCCTAGACTTACTGTTCGCCAATAAAACGCCTCAACAAATTCAGCAGATCGCAATTCTCGATCCGGCGTGTGGGGAAGGGATTTTTTTGCGTTGCGCCTATCGCTATTTATATCGGTGGTATACTCGCCACTCGCCACAGCCTTTAAGTTGGCAACAATGTCAAGCGATTGTGCAAACTCACCTATTTGGCGTTGATATCGATGGGGTGGCGATCGCAAAAACGCAGCAATTTTTACAACAAGAGGTGTGGCAAAGTTGCCAGAGTTCCGCCCCTTTTAACTTAGACCGAAATGTGAAATGGGGCAATGCAATTCTTGAATTTGACTGGCATTTAGAGTTTCCCCAGGTGTTTGACAAAGGTGGCTTTGATGCGGTGATTGGCAATCCCCCCTATGCCGATGCAAAATGGATGAGCCATCATGTTCCCCAATGGCGAGAGTATTGCACGCAGCATTACCAAGCAGCTTCGGGAAATTGGGATTTATTTTGTATTTTCATTGAATTGGCTTTAAGGTTATGCAAGCCCCAGGGGTTGACCAGTTTTATTGTGCCGAATAAGCTAGCTTCAGCGCGGTATGCGGCGAGTACAAGGCAGTTGCTATCCCAAGAGAATTGTTTATTGCAAGTTCGGGATTATTCTAGTATTCCAGTGTTTCCGGGGGCTGTCTATCCGGTGGTGTATTTGGCACAAAAGCGATCGCCCACGCTCCAAGATGCGGTGCGCTATGAGAAAATGCAGTTAAATGCGGATCGGCAAATTCAAGCGGGAGATACCCACGATCTCGCCTATCGCCGCTTTACGCGATCGCCAAAACAACCCTGGCAGTTGTCTATTCCCGATGCTACGGTGGTGGCAATCGATCGCTTGCAAAATCAGTTTCCACCCCTATCCGCGATCGCCGAAGTTTTAGGGGCGGCGACAGTCGCTGAAGCCTATCACATTCAAGCCTTAATTCGCGAGGGCAATAGCGATCGCCTAAACCTTAAACTGGTCAATAGCGGGACGATCGATCGCTATCAATTCCTCTGGGGAGAAAAGACGCTGCGTTACTTGGGGGATAATTATCGCTACCCAATTATCCCCCAGGATGCCCTGTCAGAATTACCGCCAAGGCGCTTAGAACAAGCAAAATGTTCAAAATTGGTTGTAGCGGGGATGACGAAGGTTTTAGAGGCGGCTATCGACCTGAACGGGGATGTTTTGGCAGGGAAGTCTACCTGTATTATTTTCTCTTCCCTGGATTTGCGCTATTTGTTGGCGTTGCTCAATAGCCAGTTCATGACCTTTTATTATCGCACGGTGTTTGGGGGCGATCGCTTGCAGGGGGGATATCTGCGGGTGGGGGTAGCGCAGTTGCGATCGCTTCCCATTGTAATTGCACAGGAGAGTCAGCGCGATCGCCTGATTCACCAGGTTAACCGCCTTCTCGAACTTTACCCCCAACTCAGCGCCACCCAAGCTACCCCGATCCGCCGACAAATTCAAGCCCTGAATCGCCAAATTGACGAGCAAGTCTATCAACTTTACAACATTACCGCCGATTCTCTTCGTGCCCCAAGGTAGAGTAGAAGGCAAATTAAGTTAGCGCAATCGCATTTCCAATACGCTTTAAAATTCTCATGGCATCATAAAGACGATTTCGCAAAGGCACAGGTGAGAAAATATCTGAAACGTCATACTGATGTCTAGCCAGCTTCACAAAAATAATCTCATTTCCGTTTGTCACCATACCAAACACGGGTCGATCGGGATGGGGATTTGCCATCATATAGGCTAGAGTTTGGGGAAGAGCAGACATTGCCGAAATGGTCGTCCGTTTTGATTCTAGCAGCGTTACCCAAAACTGATTTTGCACCACTAAGATGTCAATCCGACCTCGCAAAGTTTCTGCATCCTCATCCTGTTCTAAAATAATATTAACCGAGGCTTCTCCACGCATTTTAAAGGGCGGATCGTACAAACCAGCTTTTTCTAATAAAGGCGAACCCATCAATAGAGTTACGGTTCCTTCAGTGAGACTCCCATCGGCGAGATGATAGAGATAGCGGCGTCTGATAACATCAAGCTCGTTTTTCTGAGTATCCGTAATTTCGGGTAAGTTTTCATACCATTCGCTAAAAAACCCCTCGTCTTCTGTCCGTTGGAGGTGAAAGCGGGTTTCAACATCTGCCAAAGTTGCGATCGCATCGGTAATCGCTGTTTTCAGAACCACGTTGTACTTTCCTCTCAATAGGGCAATTTTAACGTAGCCGGGGGATGCTGAAAGGGGAAAAGATCGCCTCTTTTAGATAGATAATGAGGAATGTTTAACAGATTGGCAATTTTCGCAGGAGTCGCGAGAGCGAATTGCAAGTTATGCTTCCATTGCACGGGTTAATTGTTTCTTGTCAAGCACCCATTGACTCACCCCTCCACGATCCACCTATTATCGCAGCAATGGCTCAGGCAGCAGTTAACCAAGGGGCGACGGGGGTGCGTTTAGATACGCCCGCGCATATTCAAGCGACGCGTCAGTGTCTCAAAGCGCCGATTATTGGCTTATGGAAACAACAAATTCCCGGCTTTGACGTTTATATTACCCCACAGTTTCAGCACGCAGAAGCGATCGCGCGAGCGGGAGCCGATATAATCGCAATCGATGCTACTTTAAGAGCAAGACCTGATGGCGAAACCCTAGAAACCCTGATCTCTCGCATCCATCAGGAATTGGGTTTACCCGTGATGGCAGATATTGACACCCTAGAAGCCGCTGAGAATGCGGAAAAATTAGGGGCGGATGTGGTGGGAACCACACTATTCGGTTACACCCAAGCCACCCAACACCTCTCGCCACCCGGTTTAGACTTGTTGCGCCAAATGGTCGAAAAGCTGTCTGTTCCCATTATCTGCGAAGGGGGGATAGCCTCTCCTCAAATGGCGAAACAAGCTTTAGACTTTGGCGCAACCGCCGTCGTAGTCGGAACCGATATTACCGGGATTGACTTAAAGGTAAAAGCCTATCAACAAGCGTTAGTCAATAACTGCTGATAGCGCCCCAACGCCGTTAAGGGGAAATGCTGGCGGTAGAGGTGATAGTTGAGATAGAAGTGACAGGGGAAACCCGTTCCAGTAAACTCAGGTTCAGACCAACTGCCATCGGGTTGCTGAGTTTGCAGCAAGTAGGCGATACCGCGATCGCAAGCCGTCTTCATCTTATCCCCCGTGGCTTGACTCGCCGCCATCAACCCAATTAACGCCCAAGCCGTTTGAGAGGCGGTACTCGAACCTTGACCTTTTAAACTGGGATCGTTATAACTCCAGCAGGTTTCCCCCCATCCTCCATCTGGGTTTTGACAACTCAGCAACCACGCCACCCCGCGTTCAATCGAACGGCGATGAGTTTGAGGTGCAACTCCAGATAAAGCGACTAACACCCCACTGGTACCATAAATATAATTGACTCCCCAACGACCAAACCAGCAACCTTCGGGTTCTTGTTCGCGTTCTAGATAGCGGAGGGCGCGTTGAATCGCTTGAGGCGTCAGGGGATTGACGTTTAACGCGATCGCCATTTCCAAAACCCGCGCGGTGACATCAGCGGTATTGGGATCGATCATCGCCTTCAAATCGCCGTAGGGTAGGGAATTGAGCCAATCTTGATGATTATCTAAATCAAAAGCCGCCCAACCCCCAGGGGAACATTGCATCGAAGCAATCCAAGCCACAGCCCGCGCGATCGCCAATTCCTTTAAACTTTCATTGGGTAACTTTACCCCATTTAACGCCATCACCACCACGGCGGTATCGTCCACATCGGGGTAAAAGCGGTTGTCGAACTCAAACGCCCAAGCGCCTGGTTTTCCCTGACGATTTTTGACGTTCCAGTCGCCGTAATCCAAAATTTGCTTTTCTAGCAGCCATTCCCCGGCTTTAACTAATTCTGGACGATCTGGGGCTAAACCAGAATCGCAGAGCGATCGCATCACTAAAGCAGTATCCCACACCGGAGAAACGCAAGGTTGCACCCAGTAATGCTTCTCTGTTTCTACCCCAAAGTTATCTACCGCTTGCAAGCCGCGTGCCACAATTGGATCGTCTGCGGCATAGCCAAGAGAGTGCAAGGCTAACAGGGAATTCAACATCGCCGGGATAATTCCCCCCCAGTCTCCGCTAACTTCTTGACGTTCTAAAACCCATTTTTCGGCAGCTTTTATCCCCTCTTCGCGAAAGGGAACCAGATTCAACGTTTCCGCCAGCTTAAACCCATCATCTAAGGTAATAAACAGATCCGTCCAATCGCCACTACGGGGTAATCCTGCCGTTGTCCAATCCGGGCGTTCGGTATAAAGTTCGTCTAGATTGATTACCGGATTGAGGGGATAGACGGGTTTGCGATCGCACACAATAATCAGCGGAACCGTACTTCCCCGCGCCCAACTGGACATTTCATAGATATTGAACGGGAATTCATCGGGTAACAGCATTAACCAAGGCGGAATGGACGGAATTCCGCGCCAACTGTAACACCCAATTAACGCCAAATGCAGCTTCGTAAAAATCCGGGTTTTAGCAATTCCACCGCGAGAGAGAATAAACGCCTTCGCCTTCTGGAGGGCGGGATCTTCCGGGGAAACGCCTAGCAGCCGCAGCGCCATATAAGCTTCTACAGAGGTACTCAGTTCGCCGCCATCTCCGTAGAATAACTCCCAACCCCCTTGTTCCACTTGTTGCGATCGCAAGTAATTCTCAATTTTAGCCATCGGACGGGTTTTATCCGTCCCCCAAATCTTGTGTAACAGCACAATCTCTGCGGTAATGGTGGCATTCGATTCCAAATTCGCCCACCAATACCCCTGCGGATTTTGCAGCGACAGCAAATAATTTTGACTTGCCCGAATTCCCTGCTGTAGGGCAGTCTCGGTGACTCTATCTTGAGTTTGCATCGCGCCTTTCTCCTCAACAACCACAATTGACCAGTGTTGCAGACATTGTATTGTGTATTGTCCGTTCCCCGGTTAGTCACAAAAAAGCTTGCATAAAGCAAGCCAGAAGGTTTGATAGCCGATCAAAACGCGCACCTCCCTTCAGGGCGATCGCGCTTATACCTTTTCTAAGGATTAACCTTCATTCAGGGCGGACATCCAGACAGCCTTCAATGTAATTCACCTCTGGCAGTTTACCCGCCCACATCGAATCCACTCGCCCTCTTTTAGTTACAAACTTGA
>JAAHGE010000310.1 GCA_010672635.1 Desertifilum sp. SIO1I2
ACGAACAGTTTGGCATTGCCGAACAAGCCTTTAGCCAGGGAACGCGAGTCTATATTACCCTACCTGGAGGGAAGCGAGAAACCTTTACCTTTAACCCCACCGCAGACCGTCTCAGTCGCTTCTTAACTGGGCCGAGTGGAGAGGGAGGTTTATTTCATCCGGCGTTTACCTCGCAAGCGGGTTCTACCAGTCAGTTGTCGGTGAGGGATGTTTCCTTAACGCGCAATGATTTGGGCGAGTCTGTCAGTTTGAGTGGAGTTCCCTACAATCCCGCTAATCCCTTGTTTGGTGCGGTGTATGTGTTGACCACTAAGGAGGGGATTGTTTATGAGATTGATGCGGTGAGTGGGGATTTGTTGAGTGCGACTGATACGAATGGGAATAAATTAACCTTCTCTGATGCGGGGATTATTAGCAGTACGGGTCAGTCAGTGACGTTTGGACGGGATGCAATAGGACGCATTACGACTGTGACTGACCCGATGGGACATCAGGTGAAGTATGAGTACGATGCCCAAGGGGATTTGGTGGCGGTTAAGGATAGGGAGGAGAATCGGACTCAATTTAAGTACGAAGATGAAGACAGACCGCACTTTTTAACTGAAGTTATCGACCCTCTTGGACAGACGGGGGTGAAGACGGAGTATGATGAATTGGGTCGCCTCAAACAGGTCATCAATGGGGCTAATGTGCCCATTTTCATGGAATACAAGCCAGAAGAATCTATTCAGATTGTCCGGGATGTCTATCAGCAGCCTACGATTTATCGCTACGACGAGCGCGGCAATGTACTGGAAGTTAAGAATGCACTCGGACATTCAACGTTCTTTGAATATGATGAGAATAACAATCTCAAGCAGAGCAAAGATGCTAATGGATTGATTACCAAGTACGAGTACGACAATTTCGGCAATCTCAAGTCTCGTAGTGAATCCTACTGCGGGTGTCCTGGGGTTGTGCCTGGAACGACTTACTATACTTACAACAACTACGGTCAGCCTACAGATATTGTTCTGCCTACAGGCGCTTCTCTCCACCTAGAGTATGACCGCTTTGGTAATATGTTGTCGATGAAAGACGGTAAAGGCAGCGTAATTCAGTCTTTTACGTACTATCCCAATGGTTTAGTTAAGACTGAAACCGACTCCACTGGAACAACTACCTATGAATATGATGCAGTAGGCAATGTCATTAAAACCATTGACGCTGATGGCGGTGTAACGACAATGGAATACTACACCGACGGTAAGCTGAAGAAGATGGTGGAGGACAATGGTACGCCGCTTGACCTGTCGGACGATGAGGTTTCTACTTTCACTTACGATGAGCTGGGACGCGAAAAACGGGCGGACTATGGTAATGGCATCTGGGTGGAATATGGTTACGAAGGGACAACGGGTGCTGATTGGACTACATTAGATGCCCCTACCATTGGACGTATTGAGCGCAAATTCACCGACGATGGCAAGTTAAAGGGTTGGGTGACTCCTGATGGTGGCACGCCAACGTTCATCTATGACGAGGCGGGACGACTATGGCGAGAAACGGATACTAGTGCGAATGTTACCAAAGAGTATGGTTACGATGAAGTGGGACGGCTAACCACTATTAAAGATGTGCGAACGGGAGCAATTACCCGCAAGAAGTACGATCCAGGCAACCGCCCAATTGAAGAAATTGACCCGCTAGGTGGGTTTACCAGGTCTACTTACGATCCGCGCACGGGCAAGCTGACAAAGATGGAGCGGGGTAAATATATCACCGATGCGACAGGTGCGTTGGTACTAGATGCATCCGAGCGCCCGATAGTTGACTCGACAGTACGAATCCAAACTTGGATGTATGAGTATGACGGGTTACAGACGACAATAATTGACCCGTTGGGACGCAAGACAACTAGCGTGCAGGATGAGTATAGTCTGCCGACTGAGACGATTTATCAGCAGCGAGATGGACGGGACTACCGTACCTCTACGAAGTATCTTTACACCAACAATCTGCAAGAGGCGAAGGATTATCCCACAGAGATAATTGACATTGGTGGCAACGATCGCGATTTCACTTATGACGAGTTGGGTCGTTTGTGGAAGGCAACGGATTTAGGGAATGGTACGTACACCTATACCTATAGCGATAACGGTTTAGAACAGATTACCAGTCCCACGGACGAGACGTTGAAGTATCGCTATGAAGATGCACTTAACAACCTGACAAAAGTAATTTACGGCAACAATACGGTCAAGCAGATGAGCTATCGACCAACAGATAACCGTTTGGGAACTGTCACGTTGCCGTCGGGAGAAACGATTACCTATCAATACGATGCAGCGGGACGAGTGGAGTCAGAGACGACTGCTGCGGCTGATGGTACGGTAACGGATACGGTGAGCTATACCTATGAGAATGGCAATATCAAGACAGTCACAAAAGGAACTGAAGTAACGACGTACCGTTACGATACAGTGACTGGGACATTAGCAGGAATTGATTATCCCAATGGCAGTGGTGTGACTTATACCTATGATTTACTAGGTCGCATCAAGACATTGACGGAGTGGGCAAGCGCGACTGGAACGAGGTATACGACGACTTATGATTACGATGCGTTTGGCAATCTTAAGTCGGTTCTAGACCCCTCCGGTCAAACGACGACCATGATTTATGATGACGGCAATCGTCTTTTGGAGAGAAGGTTGCCCAATGGGGTGACGACGAGTTATGAATACGATGATTTAGATAGGGTGAAGTCGATTGTTCACAAAAATGCACAAGGGATAGTGCTGGCTTCTGTCACGTATGAGCGGAAGGGAATTGGGGAGCCGACTAAGATTATCCGCGAGGATGGGTCTTTTGTGGCATTGGAATATGACGAAGCGCTCAGAGTGAAGAAGGAGTCTTATTACAATGCTTCGGGGGTGCTGCAAGAGGAGACGAGTTACACCTATGATGCGGCGGGTAAGCGATTGGTGCAATCGAGTACGGTAAGTGGGGAGCGCTCTTTCGCCTACAAACCGGGTTATCAGCTTGACAGTGTTGGTGGGGCGGTGAATGAGGATTACGACTATGATGCCAATGGTCGGTTGACGAGGATTGTACGGGATGGGAAGACGTTAGACTTGGAGCATGATGGGAGCGATCGCCTCACAGAAGTTGAGAATGAGACCACTGGTGATACTATCGAGTACACCTATGATGGTCAGGGACATCGGGTCAAAGCAAAAGAAGGCAACGAAGTCCGCCAGTTTTTGGTGGCTCCGGCAATGGGGGGTGGGTTAGAGTCTACGGATTTGATTGCGGATGGGAATGGCAATCTGATTTCTAACTATATCTATGCGGGAGCTTCGAGTCCGTTCATGCGGCTGGATGCTAATGGCAATCCTATCTATTATCTGACTGATGGGATGGGTTCGGTGATTGGACTGGCTAATGAGCAAGGACAGAGTGCAGGGAAGTTCCTCTATGATGCCTTTGGCAATATTCTCACCCAAGTAGGTGCTGACAATACTAATGGGTCGGGGGGTGATTTCCGCTTCCAAGGACAGTGGTTGGAGAGTGCAACTGGAATCTACAACTTCCGGGCACGGGATTATGATGCTAAAACGGGGACGTTTTTGAGTCGCGATCCGGTTGACCCGTTGCAGTATAAGCCGGAGAGTTTTAATCCTTATCAGTTTGTCTACAACAATCCCTATATCTATAGCGATCCTACGGGGTTGTTTACATTAGTTGAACTTAACTCAGGTATGCACACGCAAGATATTCTTAACACTATCCGTAACCAGGCTATTAGCGAGGCACGGGATATGATTCGTGACTATATTGGGGAATTCGCTACTAACCTTGTCATGGGAACGCTACAGTCTTTCTTACCTGGTACTTCGGTTGGTAATGAATTGGATGCCTTAGCAACCGCTTTTGGTGGAGGTGACACTGGAGGTATATTTGAGGAAATGCTCAGGAACAGTGTTTGTAACCTTTTTCATGGAACCTTTTTTTCCCAACGGCTATGGATTGAGCCTTTTGTAAATCCCAATGGTACTGTCAGCAACTCTGGGATTAACTGTGATGCCATATATGCAAGGAATTACAGAACTCCTGAAGAACGAAATTTGCCTGATAGCCTTTCACCTGTAGACTTTATTTTCAAAGACGGTCGTCCCACCGATATGCGACGTAACGACCCGTTTGCCTATGTTGTTGGTGATATTAAAATAACCATAGATGCAGCCCATAGTACATTTACGGGCAATGGTACACAATCGCAGGCAATGTCCAACTATGCAAGCAGGTATGAGGCTACACACTTCGCTCTTTATGTGACATTTAAAGACACATTATCCAACCGAGGTCGAAATATTACAAATACACAACTCCATGAAATGCAAGAAGAAGCTTTTTCCCGTGGAATTATCCTATTTATTCTTAACTTATTCAATTAATGAAATAATAGCTAAGCAATAAATTTTGCTTCTGAACATAATACTTGTGGATTCATGAATTTTTATCGTTACTTATGAAACATTATGCTCGAAAATAATAAGCCGATTGGCAAGACGGGTGATATTTTTAATAAACTATCTTCACCCCCAATCGGAGAAAGTTTGATTGGATTAGAGGAGGTCAAAAAATACTTTAATATTGGCACATTTGAGCAACAATTTGCTTGTCTTGCAGAAGCCTTAAAATACGGTGATGATGGGTGGAATTTAATTATTGAAACTTTTATAAATACATCAGGGAAGTTGATGTGGGCTGCTTATGAATTACTACTGAAAAATCCAGAGCCAAAAATAAAGCAGATATTATGGACATATAATCCCTATCGTTTTTTTGATTGTCTAAGTACGCTCGGTGACCAAGCATCGAATTTAAAAGATGCTATTGAAGCTATTGCCATTACCCCAAACGGACAAACCATAGTCAGTAGTCGCCATGACGCACTGATTAAAGTGTGGGATTTACAAACAGAACAAGAGCTTTATACTTTTATGGGACATCCAGAGAGCGTTCGTTCTGTTGTCATCAGTCCAGATGGAGAGAGTGTAGTCATTCTTGGTTATCATCCCACAATGAACGACAAAACAATCAGACTATACAATTTGAAGACTGGGCAGCAAATTCGTCACCATATCGGACATTCAGGCTACGTTAGCTCTTTTGTCATCAGCCCGGATGGGCAGACTCTAATTATTGGTAGCCACGAACCAAAAATCAGCTTGTGGGATCTGAGTACAGGTCAACAAATTCGCACCATTAGTGAGGATTCAGACTCTTTTTTGTTATGTATATTGTTGGTTTGGTCTAACCCAGACCGCTCGCTCCTGGTTGGCAGTGACTGTGGTCGTGCGCTAAAGGTATGGAATTTGGAGACAGGTCAATTACTACATACGCTAAGGAAACACACAGATGAGGGGTTATGTACTGCTATTAGCCCGGATGGGCGAACCTTAGTCAGTGGGAGTCAAGACACAACAGTGATAGTATGGGATCTAGAAGCAGGAGAAGATCTCTACACTATAAAAGGGCTTAAAGGGCATTCAGATTATATTACATCTGTTGCTTTTAGCCCAGATGGGCAGACTTTCGCTAGTAGTAGTTGGGACAAGACAATAAAAATCTGGGATTTGAATACAGGACAGGAGATATGCGTTCTTCGCGGTCATACAGATTTTGTTAGTTCCATTACCTTTAGTCCGGATGGGCAAACTCTGATTAGTGGTAGTTGGGACGGGACGATTAAGGTATGGGGAGTAGTGCTTTAGAATTTTTTGCTCACCTGTCACAGTACTTGTGATGCAATGATTCGGAAATCCGGGCCGTACTTGATCTCGCCGGTGAGGCTCAGCGCGTGACGCCAGGCCGGCGCGACCTGTGCGGCTGCCGGCAGGCTCCCGGCAAAGGCCGCCGCCAGCGGCACCAGCACCACGGCGCGGCGGTCGGGAGCAAAGGACGGGGAAGCGGCACTTTCAGGGTCACCGGCCGAGCGCGCCAGAACGATCAGACGGTCGGCGCTGGCAGCGTCCCAGACCACGATCTTCTTGCCGCTCAGAGTCCAGCCGCCGCCGCTTTTCGTTGCCTTGGTGCGGGTTTCATTCAATGC
>JAAHGE010000311.1 GCA_010672635.1 Desertifilum sp. SIO1I2
TGACGCTACACCTCGAACTCGCTCCCCATCTGCCGATCGTCCATACTGAACCAGAAACCCTAGAAGGCATTATCAGCGAACTGTTAACCAATGCTTGTAAATATACGCCACCGGGCGAACGGATCGCGATCGCCGCTGTGCAAAAACCCCAAGCCCTAGAAATTCGCGTCACCAATTTTGGGGTGGAAATTCCAGAGAACGAGCGATCGCGGATTTTTGATCGATTCTACCGCATTCCCGACGCCGATCCAGCCCAACAAGGCGGTACTGGGTTGGGATTAGCCCTCGTCCAAAAACGGGTAGCGCGTCTAGGCGGTACGATTAAAGTAGAAAGTGACAATCATCAAACTTGCTTTAGCGTATCTCTCCCCCTCTAATCGCTCCATCCCTAAAATAGACAACGAACCCTAACCAGAGCAGAAGCGATGCCCCCATCTTCGGACGCAGAAACCAAAATTATTCCAGAAATTGAAAACCGCATCCTGGAAGACGAGTATTTAGACGAAATTCCGGATGAGGTGGAAATGTCGCTATTCGACCATTTGGAGGAACTGCGACAGCGGATTTTTTATGCCCTCGCTGCTTTTGCGATCGCCGCCATCGGTTGCTTTGTCGTTGTCAAACCGATCGTTCGCATCTTGGAAGTTCCTGCCCAGGGTATTAAATTTTTACAGCTTTCGCCCGGTGAATATTTCTTTGTCAGTTTGAAAGTCGCCGGTTATAGCGGTTTGCTGCTCGCCACCCCCGTTATCCTGTATCAAATTGCCCAATTCGTACTTCCCGGCCTTACCCGTCGCGAGCGCCAGTTGCTTGCACCCGTGATTTTTGGGTCGAGCGTTCTTTTTGGGGTCGGTTTAGTTTTCGCCTACTTCCTGCTGATTCCAGCCGCCTTAAACTTCTTTATTAGCTATGGGGCGGATGTGGTCGAGCAGTTGTGGTCGATTGAAAAGTATTTTGAATTCGTCTTGCTGTTGATGTTTTGTACCGGCATTGCCTTTCAAATTCCGGTCATTCAACTGTTGCTGCATCGTTTAGACATCTTCTCCGCCGAGCAAATGCTAGCTGGGTGGCGCTATGTTGCTGTGGGTAGCGTTGTTTTGGGAGCCGTCTTAACCCCTTCCACAGACCCCCTCACCCAAAGCTTACTCGGTGGGGCAGTCATGGGCTTATATTTTGGCGGAATTGGCTTTGTCAAACTCACCAGTAGTTCCAAATAGCAGGCGATCGCAACGCCGCGACCGGCAACCTAGAATGAGACTATGCCGTTTTGGGATAAACTCGTCGTTCTATGGCGCTAGAGATTGCAATTTCCCTAGGATTGGGAGGGCTGCTGTTTTACTACGGAATGCTCCTGGGTAAGCGTTTAGTCCGTTTTGGCGTCACCGCCAACGATCTGTTTCAGGAAAAACCCCTCCTATTTATCCCCTTTTTGCTGGTTTACATCGCCTTAATTATCCTGGCGCTGAATATTCCCCAAATGCCGATTTTCCCCATTCCCTGGCGGGTAGCGGGGTTGCGCGTCACTTGGACGATTTTGCGGGTATTGTTACTGGGAACCTGCGGGATCGGCTGGATGGTAGCCTGGAAGACAGCTCGGCGACAGGCGATCGCCGTAATTGCGATCGCCATTCTAGGGTTCGGGGGGTTTAGCGCCGCTGAAGCTTACGTGCTGGCTCCCATTTATAGCGACTTGCAGGATAATTTGCGCCCCAACGGCATTTATCGGCAAACCTCTAATAGCAGTTGCGCGCCCGCCGCCCTCGCCACCCTGTTGCGCTACTGGAATATTGACGCCCCAGAGTCAGAAGTCGCCCGCCTCGCCGGAACGAGTCGCCTTGGAACCACCATGCCTCAACTGATTGTCGCCGCTAGAGAATTGGGGATGGAGGGAGTTGAAATGAAGGCGACTTGGGAGCAAGTGCAAGCAGTAAACCGTCCGGGAATTTTGGGCGTTTGGCTGATTGCCGGATCGCGCAAACTTCCCCATGCAGTGACGCTTGTGGCGATGAGCGATCGCTATGCCTTAATTGCCGATCCAGCCAGAGGACGCTTCTACAACCTCAATCGGACCGAGTTTGCCGAAATTTGGCGTCAGCAATACGTCCCCATTTTCCAGCCCTCAGAAGCCACCCTCACGCCCCAACAAGCGGCCGACTATCTCCAACGTTTGGGCTATGATGCCGAGCCGCAGAACCTCAAAACAGCCCTTCGTCGCTTTCAACGGGGGATCGGCTGGCGAGAAACCGGCGAACTCGATCCAGAAACCAGTTTATTACTGCAAGGTCGCTTCCTAGACAACGTGCCCACCTTAGCCCCCGCGCCAAGTTCTCCCTAGCGGGCGATCCGCCACAGCAGAAATAGACCAATACCCAAACCCGTTCCGGTGGGCAACCAAGCCCCCATCCAGGGCGTAATCGCTCCAGTTAAGCCCAAGGCATCGCCAATTGACATTAATAGATAGTAGAAGAAGACCACCAGAACGCTAATCCCAAAGCCCGTGGTTCGGTTTGTGCGTTGCGGGCGTACCCCCAAAGCTGCCCCCATTAACCCAAAGGCTAAACAGGCAAACGGTAAGGCAAATCGTTGTTGAATGCGGATTTTCAGCTTGCGGATTTTCTTATCATCGCCACTGAGCCGGATCACTTGCAGATAGTCCAGCGATTGGGCAATATTCATTTCCCCATAATCTCGCCCTCTGGCTGCTAAGTCTAGGGGAGCGCGGGGTAATTGCAACTGTTGCTGGTCAAATTTCACAATATTGCGATACGACCCATCGGGGGCAACTAGATAAATCGTACCGTTAAAGAAATCCCAAGTATTTTCTTGAATATTCCACAATGCTGACTCCGCCACCAGAATTTGATTGAGGTCGCGCTGCGATCGATCGACGATCGTGAGTCCCTTCATACGCTTGCCATCAAATTGTTCGGCGTAGAACAGGCGGGTTAAGACGTTGGCGCTTTCGCCATCGGCTTGTTGCACGCGACCGTATTCTGGGTAAAAGATATTATTTTCTCGAAATTCCGGCTGTTCTCGGTTTAAGGCGCGTCTGAGGGTGAGGGTGGCTTCGTATTTGGCGGCGGGAACCACCAGTTCGTTGAAGGCAAAGGTGACGCCTGTGATAACTAAGCTGAGGGCGAGGGCGGGTGCAGCGAGGCGGTAAATGCTGATGCCGCAACTGCGGAGGGCAATCAGTTCGCTATCGCTCGAAAGCCGGCCGTAGGCGAGTAAGGCGGCCAACAGCACGGACATGGGAAAGGCGAGGGAGATAAAGTAGGGCAGTTGCAGGAAGAAGACTTTGATGGCGATGGAGATGGGTAAGCCGTCGGTGACTTCTCGCATCAGTTCAAATAAGGCTCCAATGGCAACGCCAACGGAGGAGAATGCACCCACCCCAAATAAGAACGGGCTGATAAATTCGGTGGCGATGTAGCGATCCATGACGGAAATTCGCGGGATCGGCCAGTAAAACGATTTGGGTTTGGTTTTGGAGGGGGAAAAGGTCATGATTATGAGTAAAGCGAACCGGACGAACAACAAAGACTGGGACGCTCTGTGGCGTGAGGTTAACGTTGAAAGTTATCTCCCAAGTAGTATTGACGCACGAGCGGGTTTTCGTAAAGTTCTTCGCTGCTACCGGAAGCGAGAATTTGGCCGTCGCGCATGATGTAGGCGCGATCGGTAATGGCTAGGGTTTCGCGGACGTTGTGATCGGTGATCAGAATGCCGATTTGGCGATCGCGCAGGCGCGAGATGGTTTCTTGAATTTCGGCAACGGCGATCGGATCGACGCCAGCAAAGGGTTCATCTAATAATAGGAATTTGGGGCCGTCTGTGCCCACTGCGAGCGATCGCGCGAGTTCGGTTCGCCGTCTTTCTCCCCCCGAAACTTTGATACCGGGAGTTTGGGCAACTTTTTCGAGGCGAAATTCTTTGAGCAGGTTCTGGAGTCGCCCTCGCCATTCTCGACGAGGGACGTGGGTTTGTTCTAACACCAACAAGATATTTTGTTGAACGCTCAAATGGCGAAAAATACTGGGTTCTTGCGCTAGGTAGCCGATGCCGAGACGGGCGCGGCGATGCATGGATAAGGCGGTAATATCGACGTTATCAAGCCAAACTTTGCCTTCGTCGGGTTTTTCTAAGCCTGTGGTGATATAAAAGGTCGTCGTTTTTCCGGCTCCATTGGGACCGAGTAACCCGACGATTTCTCCTTGAGCCACTGATAAGCTGACGCGCTGGACAATTGCTCGTTGTCCGTAAGATTTATGAATGTTTTCCAATACAATTTTCACTCGTCAGGTCTCCCGCTCATGAGTCATTAGTTGTGGGAAGGACGCCGGGTTACAGGATCTACTTTAGCCCAAGGATAAAGGCGTTAAGTGCCCTTGATTGTATCAGCAGATTGCCTAGAGGTTAGGGGTACGCGGTAGGCTGGCGGGAGCTTCGGGGGGAGCTTCGGGATCGGGAATAATGTAGATGGCTTCTACTTGGCGTTCGGCTTGGGGAAGCGCCACAAACCGTCCCTCGTCGATTAGGTAGGTGATCGTTTCTCCTCTGAGGCTGTTTCCCTGCTGGAGGACGTAAACGTTACCGCTGAGGACGATCCGGCGTTCGCGGCTGAAATACTGCGCTTGGGCGGCGGTGGCTTGAATTTGGCGGGCGGGGTAGTAAATTTGCACGTTACCGCGTGCGGTGACAATTCCGGTTTGCGAGTTGGCTTCTTGAATGTCGGATCGCAACGTGAGGGAGCGTCCCTCGCCAGGAGCGACGGCGTTTTGCGACAATGCGGGAATGGCGATCGCTCCTGTAATGCTGATGGGTAGCATTAAGGCGATCGCGATCCGAAGCTGAAGTAGACGAGGAGCAGAGAACATCATGATCCTTATAGGGCTACAGGAGGTTTAATGTCAATGGATATTAGGCGAAAGAGCGGCCTTTCGAGACACTTCAGCACAATTTGGCACTTAGGTGCTGTGCTGCTGACATAAGCTAGTTTATCCGCTACAACCTCCTCTTCCCAACTACTGAAGGAAGCAATAACTGGCTCTGTGGGTAGTTTAAGCGGTTTTGCGTCAATTGCAGTGCAGCGCCTCTAAATGCTGAAGATTTAGGGGTTCTGACGGGAGGGTTTTGCTTTGGGTTTCCAAGTTATTACTAATTTTTCAATTAAAGAATAACCTTAATTCTTAAAATAAGTGCCGAAAACCACTTTTAAATTTCCTTATATTCACCGAATTCGTTAAGAAAATTTTCGTTTATACTGGCAGAGTCACCAGAGTTTTGGTCTAAGGTAGACCCTATTTTTTCATCTACCGCTTCAAAAATTAGGGTTTTTATCCATAGCAATATTTAGGTTGCTTTCGTCTATGGTTTTGACTGTTATCTAGGTGCAAAATATTTCTCGATGATTTTGACTCTAAATTCAATCCAAAACCCTATTTAATAGGTGTTTTAGGAAATCTAATCCTCAATTGTTTTTGGCTGATAATCCTTGAATCAATCTGCATGAAGCAGCCTGGACTTGAGCTATTTTTCCCTCAAGCCTATCTCCGCTTGGAGATAAATAGGGGTGGAAATCTTTAAGAGCGAATTCAGAGC
Organism: Desertifilum sp. SIO1I2; assembly: GCA_010672635.1. Classification (GTDB taxonomy): domain Bacteria; phylum Cyanobacteriota; class Cyanobacteriia; order Cyanobacteriales; family Desertifilaceae; genus Desertifilum. The sequence goes on from JAAHGE010000311.1 coordinate 5,602, forward strand.
GATCGCGCTAGGTTCGCTCAACTCGCACGACATCCAAAAACAACTGAAACGAACCTCTTTCGATAAGCATCAGGAGGCTTACTTGCTCATGATTATTTCAGGAATGGAAACTCTTTCTTCTAACCTCAATGAATCATCATATCTCAGTAAATCCCCTGATGTCAATTCAGTTGTAGATTCTGAGAGTCAGCAAACTTTTAGACACTTAGGAACCTTAGAAACTCAGAACGCCAGTTTCGGGATAGATAATGTTTATTTGTTGAGTATTGACGCCGATGCCTTTAGCGGAAGTCCAGACAACGACTGGGTTATCGGCTTAAGCGGGGATGATGTAATTTGGGGTTTGCAGGGAAACGATCGCCTTTTAGGAAATCAAGGAAACGACACCCTACAAGGCAATGAAGGGGACGATACAATTCACGGCGGTAAAGGCA
>JAAHGE010000312.1 GCA_010672635.1 Desertifilum sp. SIO1I2
GGGAATCGCAAACATTTTTAAGGCTTTTATACATATAAAGACTACTGCCTAGGTTCCCCATTTGCTGGCGCTGCCAACGACTAGGGTTTAGAAGATCGAAATGGCTAATAAAAGCAACTTTCATGACTCGTTAATCTAAAACTAAAAAATCAGCAATCAAGGTTCAAGCGATCGTTAAAAACCTTGAGTTAGCTTGCGATACAGGCTGATGTAGGGACTGTAGAGTTGACCGATTTTGGATTGTAATTCGCAGGCTTTTCCGACATCTTGAGCGAGAGTTTTTTGATGTTTCCAGTAGTAGTTGACAAGCTTTAAACTATCGCGAAGCGTATAGAGGGGAATCAGGAGTTGCACGAAGGGGTGCTGCCAGGAGGGGTAGCGGGATAAGCGAATGAGATGATTGGATAGACCGTAACCTCGCGCGAGCTTAAGAAGATATGCTTGTTCTAGACGGTGAGGATAGATATGGTGCCAAACTTCCATATCGGGGTTGTGCCAAACTTCCCATTGGGTATTTTGGATGCGAAACATAACTTCTGCGTCTTCGCCTGCGAGCATTGTTTTTTCATCTCTACCGCGAACGAGCAGGTTTTCCGGGAGGGGAACGACTTGTTGCCAGGTTTGCTTGCGAATAACGATACCGGGGGCTGGCGGAATCTTCCGGGGTTTGGCGTTGCGCTGATATTGAAAGGGTTGCTTGCCACGATCGTAAACCGTTAAGTAGCTTCTCACTTGGTCAAAATAAGGGGGTGGAGGGCTATCGAGTTTGGCATGAATTCTTCCCCCATAGGCACCGACTTGAGGGCGATCGCATCCAAAGCGGTAAGCTTGAGCAACCCAGTTCGTGCCGGGAATATTATCATCATCCAAAAAGCCGATTAGATCGCTTTTGGCAGATTCAACCGCACATTGACGAGCATAGGCAGCACCCTGTCTGCCTTCAAACAGATATCTTAAGCCACTATCGGGTCGCCATCGTTGGATATACTCTTCAACAACCTGTGCCGTCCGATCCTGACTGTTATTATCAACGACTAGCACTTCCCATTGGATTCTGGCCGTCCCAGTTTGTGCCAATAACGCATCTAGGACTTCGGGCAAGCGGAGCGCTCCATTATACGTGGCGATCGCGACTGTAAAATCCACTTTGACCTACTTGACTAATAACCCTAGTAGAGCGCACTTCGCCAAGATTAGCACGACCTTTTGGAGATTTTAGAAAAATCCATAGGTTTCTTAAACTTCCCCAGCCTGCATCAGAGCATGGTTTTGAGATTTAACGTTGTTTCTTGGAGTTTTTGGGTACTGGTTTTCGTTTGGGTAATCCCGCTGGTGGTTTCCTGAGAGGCTTGGGTCAGATCGTTCATCGCCATTGCGATTTGTTGCAAAGCATTCGCCTGTTGGTTGGCGTTATCCGAAATTTGTTGAAAACTAGAGACTACCTCAGAAATCGCCTCCCCAACGTTGGCAAAAATGGAAGCGGTTTCGGCGGCAATTTTAACGCCATCTTCAACGGTTTGAGTTTCTTCGAGCGTCACCTTTTCCGTTTGGGCGATCGCGCTTTGGATCTGTGCCACCAAATGATGAATTTGCTCGGTTGACTTCTGAGATTGGTCAGAAAGCTTGCGAATTTCCTGGGAAATCACCGCGAAGCCCTGACCGCGATCGCCTGCCCGTACCGCCTCAATCGCCGCATTCAGCGCTAGCATATTAGTCTGATTAGCAATCCCATTTACCAATTCTGCGATCGCCCCAATTTGCTGCGTTTGTTCGCTCAAGTGGTGAATTTGCTGCTGCATCTGTGCCACCTTCTGCTTGAGTTGCGACATTTGCTTGAGATTTTGGCTCATGCTTTGGCTGCCCGTTTCGCTGAGAGTTAGGGCTTGGCGGGCGCGACTAACAGCCAGTTGTGCTTGGCGGGCGGACTCTTGAGAGGTACTTTCCACCCGATCGACAGCCGTTGTAGTTTGATGCACTGAAGACACCTGGGAAAAGGCAATCCGTTCGTGTTGTGCCGTCGCCGTGGCAATCCCATTCATCGATCGGACAATTTCATCAATATTGTCGGCTAACGTTGCCACAATTGCCCGCTTGACAATGGCAAACCCCACTGGAGAACCCAGCAGAAGGGCAACGACGAGAAAGGGGATAAAAAACCACAGCGTTTCTTGATAAATCGCCTCGGCGCGATCGCGTTCTTGGAGAGCAACCTGCAACTGAAGTTTGCTGAGTTTTTGCAGTTGCTCCGTTAGCGGATCGATTACCCGGTATAAAGAGCGATTATAATTCGCCAACTGGTTAAAATCTTGGGCGTTTAACGCCTGTTGAACCTGGGCAACCTCGCGATCGGCGGCTAGTAGTAAGTTCTCCGTTTGAGCCACCCATTGGGCTTCTTGGGTGGTAAGTTGCGTCTGTTTGTAGACTTGCCACTCTTGTTGAGCTTGCGCGATCGCCCGATCGATGGTTTGGCGGGCGCTATCGGGCGAGACGAGCCGAGAATTCGCTTTATTCACGGCATCAATCGTATCAATGGCATACCGATCGGAGATAATTTTTAAAGACTGTAACGGGACAATGCGATCGTCATAGATCGTCGTGACGGCCCGATCGATCCGAGTGAAGCCGTAAATGGAATAAACACCGATCCCGATTAGGGCAACTGCCGGAATGGCGAATCCCAAATAGAGTTTGGTAGACAGTTTCATAGGATTTGGGTTAACTAAACAATTGCTTTGAGATCGAGCGCTGCTTCGCTGAGTTTCTGCGTTCCCATCCGGGCTTGAGAAATTCCCCCGGCGGTTTCTTTTGCGCCCAAGTTCAGCGCATTCATGGCTTCTACCACTTGCTGAACTGCGATCGCTTGTTGCTTAATGTTGAGGAAAATTTGCTGGTTATTGAGAACCACATCATTGACGGCTTCTGCAACGCCCGTAAACGCATCTGCGGTTTTTTGAGCAATCTGCACGCCTTCTTCAACGGTTTTGGTTCCCTCTTCTGTCACCATCACGGTTGAGTTGATGGATGCTTGAATTTCGCGAACCAGGGTATTAATTTTTTCGGTCGATTTTTTGCTTTGATCGGCAAGTTTGCGAATTTCGCTGGCAACGACGGCAAACCCCTTCCCATGTTCGCCAGCCCGCACGGCTTCAACCGCCGCATTCAAAGCCAGGATGTTGGTTTGATTGGCTAAGTCACTCACCAAAGCAGAAATATTGCCAATTTGTCCCGTCTGTTCGCTTAATAGCACGATTTGTTCGGCGATCGCGCTGACGCGTTGCTTTAGTGCCTCCATCCCTTCTAGGGTGCTTTCAACCGCTTTGGCACCCCCTTGAGTTAAAAGCAAAGCTCGTTTTGCCCCTGCCACAGAGGCTTCTGCCTGTTCGGCAACCTGTCGGGAGGATGCGCCGAGTTCGTCCATTGTCGCGGTTGTTTCGTTAACGGAGGTAGCTTGTTGGGTAGCGGTACGTTCTTGCTGTTCGATGGTTGCGCCAATTTCAGTTGAAGAACTAGCGATCGCGCTCGAAGCCTGATTAATACTTCGGGCCACTCCTCCAGCAATCCACAAAGCAATTGTCACCGCAGAAACAATCAAGACTAATGAGCCTAAAATCACTAAAGTAATCAAATTTTGTAACGATTCTGTTGCCCTCGTGGTCTGCTGTTGGAGTAAATTCTCTTCTGAAAGTGCAAATTCTTGATTCAGGCGGTCAAATTGCTCTACGAACTCCGTTGATTGACCCTGATTAAAAATTTCCAGAGCTTCTGAACGTCGGTTGTTTTGGAGCAGCGAAATCATTTGAAGAGTTTGTGCTTCATACTGCCTTTTCAAACTATCAATTTCCACAAGGCGTTGTTGCTGGACTGGATCGATAACCAGCCCTCTAATCGCTTCTAGAGCATCACCAAACTCTGCGGATGCAGTTTGATACTCTTCTAAAAAACGCGGATTCTCTACCGCAAAATAACCTCGAAATCCGCGAATCATTCCTTGAGATTTATCAGACAAACGGTCAGCACCTACAATCACTGATTGAACTCGCTCAACCTCTTTAAACGTTTGAATAATTTGTTGAGCCGTTCCATAGACTAACGCCGCTAATCCCAAGTATATTGTCACAGGAATCGCATAGCCAATGAGTAAACGTTTTTTAAGCTTTAATGATTTCAACATTTGTACTACTCCATTTTTCTCTAGAACGCAGTTAATAGACAGGCTTCGTTTAGAGTTCGCTATTAACAACTAATCTTTCTTGCAAGAGGATTTTAGCTAAATCGAGCAAGCTCATCATTTGACTGCGATAGCGAACAGTTCCCCTTAAAAACTGCTCGTCTTGGGATTGGACGGTAGTGGGTACGGGTTTAATTTGAGCAGGTAATAAATACATAACATCGCAAACTTCATCAACAATAATCCCTGCCAAAATTTCTTCAACTTCCACAACAATTGCCTTAGCTATTTTCTGTTTAGAAGCAGTATCTAGATTAAGGAACATTCGGATATCAATTAAGGTCAGAATTTCGCCCCGCAAGTTAATATTTCCAACAATATGGGGCGGGCAACAGGGAATAGGGGCAATTTGGTTAATTTCAGTAAACTCGCAAACAATTTCTAAATCTAGACCAAAATATTCGCCATTTAAGCCGACAACGGCAATGGGCAACAAACCGCTTAAATCTTGGCTGGTGACTTCATGGCGCAAGTTTTCTGCCCGTTGGCGCAGCACTTCAAGTTGCTGAGGTGTAAATTCCTGAAATCTGGGTTGCTGAGGGCGGGAGACAGCAGGAAGTTCGCCGAGATCGCCATCCTGGAGGGTAGGGGCTAGAGATTCGCGATATTGTAGCAATCGATCGGCATCTAGCAGCATCATCAGATCTGCATTAACCTGGGCAATTCCTTCAACAAAATAAGTTGCATTGCCAGCAGGGGCGGGCGTTCCCGATCGGCGGTACGATGCAGTTGAGGAGATCTGGCTGCTATCAATCATGCTGACATCGCAAACTTGATTGACAATGATCCCTAGGCAATTATTTTGCTTTTTGAGCATAATAATGCTGTCATTCAGATTATAAGGTTGCCCAGTTTGACCTAAACGCCTTAGTAAATCAATAATAGGAACAATTTCACCGCGCCAATTAATCGCCCCTGCAATATCTGCTGAAACTTCGGCAATGGGGGTTAGCTCTGGTAGAAAAAAAATTTCCTCAACACATAAGGCGTCAATGCCATACAAGGCACTGTTGATGCGAAACATGAGAAAAGGTTGCGCTTCCATTGGGCTATACAAGAGGACTCTTTTAGCAAGTGATTTGCCTCAATTTTAGTGTTCCCCGGTTGGGCTAGCGTTTCTCTGACTTAATGTAAATATTGTTAAGTATTCTTTAAGTTTTTTCTGACCATTGCCAACATCTCAGCAACCGTCGTTTGTTTGCCAGATTCAATTTTGGCTTGGGGCGGCTGGTTTTCTAACAATTCTACTGCAATTTCCCACATTTTTCGGGCCCGATTTATGTCTCCTTGTTTGGCATAAAGCGATCCAAGCTCTAAGTAGGCGGAAAGCGTGTGGGGTTCGAGGTAAATGGCTTTCTTTAAGTAATTTTTGGCTTGTTCAATATTTCCTTCTTCTTCTGCGATATGAGCGAGCAAAAAGTAGGGTTGAACCATTAGCGAATTGATTTCAATGGCGCGGTTGCCATAGGTGCTGGCTAGTTTGAGGTTGCCAAGATTGGCATGAATGCGGGCCGCGAGATAAAATAGTTCAAATAAATGTAATTTTAATTTTTTCTCTTGAAGTTGAGTCACTACGATCAAAGCTTGGGCATAGTTTTTTTGTTGAAATAGCAATTCGGCTTGAGCAATGAGAGATTGGATCTCTTCTTCGGAAAGAGAGGAAGCTTCTGTTGTTCTTGGGGTTAATTTTTGCTGTTCAGGAGAAGCCGATACAGAAGCTAATGTGGATTTTTGGGATAAGGCTAGGGAGTTGGGTTGTTGAATTGAGTTGACTAAGGGCAACAATGAATTGATTTGAGGCTGAGT